>CAYRBD010000049.1:0-24270 GCA_964422465.1 uncultured Chitinophagaceae bacterium | reverse complement strand
CCCAATTGCATGCCCCATGCAGCAGAAGAACTGATGTTGGGTGTAAAGGCCTCTGTTGCCAGTTGGTTGTTGTATTCGTTCATGCTGTATTCCGGAGCCCCTTTGGAATCAAGCCCCTTAAATACCAACGGGTTGTTAATGGTGTACATTTGATTGTATCCCCATCCTTTCCAATTGTTGCTGATCAGGTTGGGCAGATTGATGATGTCCAGACTGATTTCCAGCGTATGACGCATTCCACCTTTAGAGGTAATAAAGAAATCCTGTAAAAGACGAAGGTCCAGTTGATTGTACCAGGGGGTTAAAGCGCCATACCGGCTGGCATAACCTCCTTTGTGTTTCTTCAGATAGGGACTGCTGTTAACAAACTTGTCGTAAGCCTGTTGTTGTGCTTCAACAGTGTAGTTTGCAGTAGGAACAAAATTCACATCGCTTCCGTTTTTATAAATGTACATCAAATGCCGGTTCCCCTCCCCAACCGGGTCTCCACTGATCAGGTAGCTGTAGTTGCTGTTGTTCATGCCCTGATAGAAGAGGGATACAGTGGTGGCCAGGTGGTCAGCGTATTCAATCCGGTAAGATACATCTGCTACAATGCGGTGTGGAATAGCATATTCGGAATTTCCCAGTTCTATCGCATTGGTCGGACCTACATTGTATATCGACTGCCATGCGGAAGTGGCGCGGGATCCGGGGTTGGGGCTTACTTCTTTTGCCATGGTGTAGGTGTAGGCTAAGGAGCCATAAAACCCGTTGGAAAAGGATTTGGATATCTGGCCGGTCGCTGACATAGAATATCCTTTCGGCGTATTCTCCAGGATGATCTCTGATCCTAAATCCGGGTAGCGCTTTATCTCACTTCCGGTATAGATGGTCCGGTCGTCCACCCCCGTTAGCTTTCCGGTAGGCTCCTTAAGATTTACGTTCCGCATTTTTACCGCATGGATGTCTTTGGTAAACATCAGATCAACCGTGGCGGTAAATCCGTTCCCCAGGCTTTTATCTATTCCGAGGTCCGTTCTCCATACCTGTGGAAATTTAAAGTTGGGATCAATCAGCACGAAGCTCAGGGGCGCTTCTGATGTATTGGGTTCCTGTGGAAAGATATCAGGATGATTTTTAATGATCTCCTTTGGGTCAGGATTGAAGGCGATACCCAGGTCGGCCGGGCTTTTATCTGTAACCCCCTTGCTAAAATATACGCTGTTTTGGTACATGCCATTGTTGGAAGGCATGTTGGTCAGGAAAACAAAGGGAATTTTTCCGGTGAAGATGCCGGTTCCGCCCCGAAGTATTAAAGATTTGTCGCCCTGCACATCCCATCTGAAACCGATACGTGGGGAAAGCAAAACAGCGGTTTTCGGCCATTTTCCGGTGTTGTAATGCCGGAGTTTTCCATCTTTATCAGGGAATTCCAGGCTCGTGATTGCGGGGTTTTCAATAGGCGCTTTCCCAAACATGGGCATGTCGGCCCGGATCCCGATCGTGAGTTCTAATTTGTTGTTAACCTGGTATTGGTCCTGGGCGTAAATACCAAGTTGCCCCAGTTGCAGATCCGCAGAATAGACTTTGTCCTTGCCATAATAGGCGTAAGTGAGGCCGAAATAAATAGGAGGTTGTCCGTTCAGAAAATCATCCAGCGAATTGTATATGTAATGCCCGTTGGAACCGCCCATGAACATATTGCCTACCTTCTGATGCTCATACGTTACCCCGGCAGTGAGCGTATGCGGCCCGGCATAATACGTGAAATTATCAGTGATGTCAATAATATTGTTGATTACATCATTGTTGTTGGTAAAGGGGTCTGTTCCCGCGCTGAGGAAATTATGCCCGTCCGGGGCAAAAATATCTATAGTCGGGAAAACGGTTCCGCCGGGGATGGTACGGTGGTCATTAACGTGGGTATAAGTAGCCAGAAACTGGTTTGATATTTTGCTGCTGAAGTTGCTGTTCAGTTCTATGGAACCGGTTTGAACCACATGGTTGGTCCCGTAATTTGAGTTGGCGTAAGACATGGACTTGTCGCTAAACCGGTTGTTGGTTAAACGAGAGATGTCTTTGGGTTGTCCGGATGGCCAAAAGTTTCCACTATTCGGGATGCTGCTGCCGTTTAGGGGCGACATATCTGATCCTTTAAAATCCGTGTATTTTACAGTCAACTTATGCACACTGCTGATGTTCCAGTCAATTTTGGCCAGTATCTTGTGGTTTTTAGAATCGAAGTTTGGGAAATTTTCATAGGCTCCGGTGTTGTAATTGTATTTGGATTGCAGGAAATCCGAGAGTTTTTTAAGGTCGGCTACGGAGGTACTGGATTTGTTTCCTGCCGCATCGGACCCGGAAGGAACATAGGTAATCCCTGGCTTGGATTCCTTTTCAAATTCGGCATTTACAAAGAAAAACAATTTATTTTTGATGATGGGGCCTCCCAGGCTCCCGCCAAAGGTTTGATGCTTTTGAGGGGTGACGGTCAGTTTTTGACCGGCTACTTTGTGGCCGTTGAAACTCTGATCCCGATAATAGCCATAAAGGTCGCCATGGAAAGTATTGGTACCACTTTTAGTGGCCACGTTGATACCCGTTCCTGTGAATCCCGACTGCCTGACATCATAGGGGGCTATGTTGACGGATAGCTCGCTTAATGCATCCAGCGAAATGGGAGAAGCCCCACCTCCTGGCATGGGGTCAGAACTGAGGCCAAAGTTGTTGTTCAGATTAACGCCATCTACCTGTAAATTGTTATAACGTCCGTCGCGTCCTGCGAAATTATTGCCGTTGGCCTGTGGGGTCAGCCGGGTAAAATCTGAAATGCTACGGTTGATGGTAGGCAGGGTATTCAATTCTCGCGTGCCAACGAGCGTGGAGGCGCCTGTACGCTGTTGATTCAATTTAGAACCGGATCCCACTACCGTTATTTCTTTAAGCTGTTGTCCGCCGCCCTGGCTGAGTTTCTCATCCAGCCGGTAGGGCTCGCCCAGACGAAGCTGAATGCCCGAAATGACATCCGGCTGGTAGCCAATATAAGAAATTTCTACTTTATAAGGGCCGCCAATACGCATACCGGGGATAGTAAAACTGCCATTACTTTGTGTAGTGGTACCGTAAATTGTTCCTGAAGGAACATGGGTAGCCTTTACGGTAGCACCAATAAGAGGCTGTCCTTCCGCATCCCGGATCGTCCCCGTAAGGCTACTGGTAGTTACCTGGCTCCATACCGGGAGCGTGAAAAAAAGAAAGACAGAAAAAATAGAAAGTAATTTGAAAGGCTTCATAATCTGATAAATTTTGTCCCACAAAGTAAATAAATTCTTTATTTACGAATGGCAACGCAGTATTCACAAGTTATCAACTTTTTTGAATGCCCTCTATAAAAGGCTAATAAATTTCATTATTCACTAACAAAGAGGGAATTGAGGGCAGATTATCTAAAGAAGGAGCAAAAAGTTTTATCTATAAGAAAAGATTTAAACTGTTAACAGACATAGGATTTTGTTTTAACTTTGGCCTTCAATTTTTCATCCCATACCATTCCATGAAATTAAAGATCACTTCTGTTGAAGCCCGGGATATCAGATTCCCTACAAGTAAAGAGCTGGATGGCTCAGATGCCATCAATAAAGACCCGGATTATTCTGCCGCCTATGTCATTCTAAAAACGAATGATCCTTCTTTTGAAGGGCATGGGCTTACTTTTACCCTTGGCCGGGGCAATGAATTATGTGTGGCGGCCATTCGGTCCCTGTCTTATTTGTTAGCGGGAAAGTCATTAGAGGAATTAACACGCGATATGGCGGGTTTCTATCGAATGATGACGGGAGACAGTCAATTGCGCTGGCTGGGTCCCGAGAAAGGCGTGATCCACATGGCTACCGGAGCCCTGGTAAATGCCGTATGGGATTTGTATGCCAAAAGCGAAGGGAAACCGCTCTGGAAATTGATTGCGGATATGAGCGCGGAGCAAGTGGTCGGTTGTGTTGATTTTACCTATTTAACCAATGTAATTACTCCGGAGGAAGCTATTGATCTGCTATTAAAACTGGAAAATTCCAAACAAGAACGGATAGATCATTTGCTGAAGCATGGATACCCTGCCTATACCACCTCTGCAGGATGGCTGGGCTATTCGGAAGAAAAGATTCGTCGTTTGAGTAAGAAAGCCAGGCAGGAAGGATGGGCTCACATGAAAATGAAGGTAGGTGCCGATATTAATGAAGATATCCGCAGGGCTGCAATCATCCGGGAAGAAATTGGGGATGACATTAAATTAATGATGGATGCCAATCAGAAGTGGGAGGTAGGGGAAGCCATTGAAAACATGAAAAGACTGGCGAAATTCAAACCCTGGTGGATAGAAGAGCCGACCAGTCCGGATGATATCGCGGGGCATCTGGCTATCCATGATTCTATTCATCCCATAAAAGTAGCTACGGGAGAGCATTGCCAGAACAAGGTCATGTTCAAACAATTTTTACAGAGCGGCGCCATAGATGTTTGTCAGATTGACAGTTGCAGGGTAGGAGGCGTGAATGAAATATTAGGCATCCTGCTGATGGCGGCCAAATTCAATATCCCGGTCTGCCCGCATGCAGGCGGAGTAGGGCTGTGTGAATATGTTCAGCACCTTTCCATGATTGATTATGTTTCTATTAGCGGTACGCTTGAAAACCGCATAACCGAATATGTAGATCACCTGCATGAACATTTTATCCATCCTGTTATTATAAAAAAAGGAAATTATATGCCACCCGATGCACCGGGATTTAGCATCACAATGAAAGCGGCTTCTTTAAATGATTATACCTTCCCTGAGGGGCGGATATGGCAACAGGGTTAAACCACAATCAGGGAAACGTGGTTATTTATTAAGTCGTACCTTTGCTTATTATTTAAATTTAAGGAGCAATATCATGTTAGATGTTATTGAAGATGCACTGGAAGCCATTCGCCAGGGAAAGATGGTTATCGTAGTAGATGATGAAGACCGGGAGAATGAAGGGGATTTTATTGCTGCTGCGGAGTGCATTACCCCGGAGATCATAAATTTCATGTCTAAGAATGGCCGTGGTCTGATATGTGCACCCCTGATCGAAGACCGGTGTGATGAACTTGGACTTGACCTCATGGTTGGAAATAACACGGCCCTGCATCAAACCCCTTTTACTGTTTCGGTGGATCTGCTTGGAGATGGATGCACCACCGGTATATCTGCTCAGGATAGGGCTAAAACCATCCATGCGCTTAACGACCTGAATACCCCCCCGGCGGCGCTGGGCAAACCGGGACATGTTTTCCCGCTGAAGGCTAAGAGAGAAGGCGTATTACGGCGTACAGGCCATACGGAAGCCACTATTGATCTGGTTCGCATGGCAGGATTTAAATATCCCTATGGCGGCGTATTGGTGGAGATCATGAACGAAGATGGTTCCATGGCCCGCCTTCCACAATTAGAAAAAATAGCTCAAAAGTTTGACTTAAAAATCATTTCTATTCGCGATCTCATCGCCTACAGGATGCAAAAGGAAACCCTTATCAGGGAAGAAGTCCGGGTGAAAATGCCTACCCGTTATGGGGACTTTGAGTTGATTGCTTTTTCTCAGATTAATACCAATGACCTTCACCTGGCTCTTAAAAAGGGAGACTGGAAAGAGAACGAACCGGTTTTGGTCCGGGTGCATTCTTCTTGTTTCACAGGGGATATTCTTCATTCCCTCCGGTGTGATTGTGGAGAACAACTACAACGGGCTATGGAAATGGTGGAAGAAGAAGGGAAAGGTCTGGTATTGTATATGAAACAAGAAGGTCGGGGCATTGGCCTGCTCAATAAATTGAGAGCTTATAAACTACAGGAAGAAGGACATGATACAGTAGAAGCTAACCTGATGTTGGGATTTGATATGGACCAACGAGACTATGGCGTTGGCGCCCAGATATTACGCGCCCTGGGCGTAACCAAAATGAGGCTGATGACTAACAATCCCCGAAAACGTGCCGGATTAAAAGGCTATGGGCTGGAAGTAGTAGAGAATGTGCCTATTGAGATTTGTCCCAACCCCTACAATGAATTTTATCTACAGACAAAAAGAGATAAAATGGGTCACGAAATTCTTCATAAATCCTGATTTGATAAATTCCGGATTAAAAGTGACGAATGACGAGTGTTGTGTTATGATTATACTTAACTTTACACTAGTGACTGTAATTAATTGGACTTCGGAATCACAATCCGAGGAACTTCCGAATGGAAAGAAGGACTGGTTGGCATGATAAAAGAATGAGGAACCAGCAACAGAGAATTTCCATTTTTATAGATGCTGTTTCCTTCCACGTCCAGAAAATGCGTACCTATTGCATGGTCTTTCTCCAAAAAACCACCAAATCTATATCCCCCGAAGTTGAAGGGAGGGTTTATTTTGAGAAAGGAAGAACCGAAGTCCGCAGGTTTGCGGCATACCTCCTTATCAAAGGAATAGATAGGAAAGAGGTAATTAAAAGTATTCAGCAGATTGGGGTTGTAGGTAAAAGACCTTTCGTAAGCCTGCTCTTTTTTAATGGAGGTGTGCCGAAAGAGTGACTTTGAGAGGATATCTGTTGAGATAAACAGGCAGCCTGTGAGAAAAAGGATAGAAAATATGAAAGTAAGTTTTTTCATGTTTCAACAAAGGTACGTAAAAAAGTTGAAATTTTAGCATAACATTACCAAAAATCCTTACAAAAAGTTTGCCAGTTTTAATATGGAAATTTTAATACCTTTACCGTATAATGTATCAGGAACAACCCCTTGACGAGCAATTTAACGATTTAGAGAATCTGATTCGCAGGTACGAAGACATTCGGGAAGGCAGGGCTCAGGATTTTCTCGATGAAGATTCTTTCGCGCAGATTATTGACTATTATGATGATCAGGAGGATCTGGGAAGCGCTATTGAGGCAGCTGAAATGGGAATGCAATGGTTTCCGTTTAGCGCTGATCTGCAGGTTAAAAAGGCCGCCCTGCTCAATGCTACCGGCCAGTATGAACGGGCTCTTTCCCTGTTGGAGAATGCAGATATCCTGAATCCGGCTGATATGAATTTGTATATTCATAAAATAGATGCCTATCTGGGTCTGGGCCGCCAGGCGCGGGCTTTTTCAGTGTTAAAGGAGAATATAGACCGTTTTTCCGGAAAAGAACGCGCTGAATTGCTGTTGGAGCTCCATGAGGTTTTTGAGGACTGGCAGGAATTTGACCGGGCCTTTGAGTGCCTGGTGATGTTGTTGGAAAAAGACCCTGAAAATGACGAGGCCTTACAAAAGATAGGCTATTGTGCAGAAGATACCGGTCGCATTGAAGAAAGCATCAGGTTGCATAAAAAGATCATTGACGCCTATCCCTATAATGCGAGAGCCTGGTATAACCTGGGATGGGCTTTTTATGAGATCAGGCTTTATGAAAAGGCTATTGATGCTTTTCAATATGTTATTGCTATAGAGGAACAGTTTGAAGATGCCTGGCGGATTCTGGCGGACGCTCACATCCGCCTGCGGCAATACGACAGCGCTATCAAAATATTGGAGGACTATCTGGAACAGACAGAACCGGCAGGCGCTGTATTTGAGGCTCTCGGCTATTGCTTTGAAAGAACCAGGCGTTACCCGAGAGCACGCTTTTTTTATCATAAGGCCCTTGAATTATTGCCCGATGATGAGCATCTTTATTTCAGAATAGGCCATACTTATATGCTTGAGGCCTCATGGAGTAAAGCCATTACTTTTTTGGCCGCTGCCCATAAGATGGATTCCCGAAAGGTAGAATATAATCAGGCGTTGGGAGAATGTTATTTACGGCTGGAGTCGTTTGAAGAGGCCATTACCTTTTTTATGGAGGCTATTCAACTGCGGCCTTCTGGCAGACGCTCCCGCCTGGCTCTAATTCGTACACTCTACCTTGCAGGATATATAGAAGAAGCCCTGCATCAGTTAGATATCGCTGAAATAGAAACCAAACCTTCGGCAGAGTATAATTATTATCGCTCTGCGGTTTTGCTGACCATGGGCAGGACCAAAGAAGGGCTCCTTCAATTGGAAACAGGATTAAATGAAGCCCCGCGGAAACTAAAAGTATTGTTGAAACTAAATCCTTCTATTCTGCAGCACAGGGGGGTGGTAGAGGTGATTGTCCGTTACCGGAGACACCTTTGAACAACCGGCTCTTTTATTACCGGGTTTTTTGATTCAATATAGTTGTTAACTTTGCCCCGCTTAGGATTGCCTAATCTTAAAAATTAAAGTATTAAAAGTATTATTTATGAATTTTAACCTCACTCACATCCCTGACAGGACAGAGAAACCCAGAAAGTATGGTTTGACAATGGTCATGGATAAAGGACTTAGTGTGTCCGATGTGGAGAATTTCCTCTCTATTGCAGCGCCTTATGTGGACATTGTAAAATTGGGTTTTGGAACTTCTTTTGTTACTCCCCATCTGAAAGAAAAAATTGAAGCATATCAAAAGCAAAATGTAGCGGTATATTTTGGGGGGACGTTATTTGAAGCTTTCGTGATTCGGGATCAGTTTGAAGAATACCTGAAGGTCATTGAAGAGTATGACGTCAATTATATGGAAGTATCTGACGGTTCCATTACCATTCCCCATTCTGAAAAATGCGAATACATAGAAAAATTAGCAGACCATGGAACGGTACTTAGCGAGGTAGGTTCCAAGGATGTTACCAATATCATGCCCCCCTATAAATGGGTAGAATTGATGCGTTCCGAGTTGGAAGCAGGTGCTTCTTATGTAATAGGCGAGGCCAGAGAGAGTGGAACCGTAGGTATTTACAGAGATTCTGGTGAGGTCCGGCAGGGACTGGTGCAGGAGATATTAACCCGGGTACCGGCTGAAAAAATTATCTGGGAAGCCCCAAAGAAAGAACAACAGAATTATTTCCTTCAGTTAGTTGGTTGTAATGTAAACCTGGGAAACATTGCTCCTGCCGAAGTTATTCCCCTGGAAACGATGCGAATGGGACTGCGTTCTGAAACATTTCAGCTGTATCTTGAAAAATAATTTTATCAATAAGAAGCCTGATTACTGTGAGAAAATTTGGCCTGATCGGTTACCCACTGTCTCATTCCTTTTCTAAAAATTATTTTTCTGAGAAGTTTGCAGCAATGGGTATTACCGATTGCGAATATGATAATTATCCCCTGTCCTCTATAGAAGCATTTCCCAATCTTTTGGAAACTCATCCCGACCTGGAAGGGCTGAATGTTACCATTCCTTACAAGAAAAAAGTCATTCCCTATCTGGATAGGCTGGAAGATGCAGCCGGAACCATAGGCGCTGTCAACTGTATTCATTTTACAAAGGGAGAAAAAATAGGGTATAACACCGATGTAATCGGGTTTAGAAAATCACTTTATCCTTTGATTAAAAAACGACCGGAGCAGGCTCTGATCCTGGGTACTGGAGGAGCCTCCAAGGCCGTGGCTTATGTTTTGAAGCAACTGTGTATTGGATATAAATTTGTTAGCAGACGCCCTGTGTCCGGAGGGTTTACTTATGAGGAACTGACCCGGGAAATTGTAGAAGCGCATACCCTGATCGTGAATACCACTCCTGTGGGCACTTCCCCAAAAACAGAAGAGACGCCGGCTCTGCCTTACGAATTTCTTACAGCAACGCATATCCTTTTTGATCTGGTCTATAACCCGGCGGAGACACGTTTTTTGTCCCTGGGGAAGGAGCGGGGAGCAACCACAACAAACGGGTATGACATGTTGATCGGGCAGGCAGAGGCTTCCTGGGATATTTGGACTGGTGAATGATTTTTTGTAGATTGTTATAATGAAATATGCAGACGTCATATTGCCTCAGGCTTTGCCGGCCAATTATACTTATGAGGTTCCTGAATTGCTGCAGGGGAAATTGTCTCCCGGCAGCCGGGTAGCTGTTCAGTTTGGACGTCATAAAAAATATGCTGCCCTTATAAAAGAAATACATAATCGCAAGCCCGCTGCTTATGAAGTGAAACCGATTCTGACGCTTCTGGACGAAGAACCGGTTTTGCATCCTGTTCAACTAAAGTTTTGGGGGTGGATGGCAAAATATTATATGTGCACCGAAGGAGAAGTCATGAACGCCGCCTTACCCGCCTATCTTAAATTGACCAGTGAAACCAGGCTGTTGTTAAATCCCCAAGCAGATGAAGAACTTTCCGGTTTGTCGGATGATGAATACCTGGTAGCCGAAGCGTTGCAGATCCATAAGGAACTGAGCATTGAAGAGGTTCAGAAAATATTGGGAAAAGCAACGGTTTATCCACTCATTAATCAAATGTTGCGAAAGAAAATTTGCCTGATCAATGAAGAACTCAAAGAGGCTTATAAACCTAAAAAAGAAACCTTCCTGACCCTTTCTGATGAGTATGCCGCAGATGAAAAATTGCAGCAGGCTTTTGATCTTTTAAAGAAGGCGCCAAAGCAGGAACAGGCCCTTTTGGCTTTTGTTCAACTCCTTCGTACCTCCGGCGAGGTTACACAAAAAGCGCTGCAGAAAAAGGCGGGGGTATCCGCTGCCGTTGTAAAAGAATTGGAGAAAAAAAACATCCTTCAACTGGAAAAAAAGCTGGTGGACCGGCTTCCTTTTAAAACCCTGCCTGCAGAAAATTTTCCTGATTTTTCATTTAATGAAGAACAGCAAAAAGGCTATGATCAGATACTGAACCTCTTTAAAGAAAAACAACAGGTCCTCTTAAAAGGCGTTACTTCCAGTGGAAAAACCATGATCTATATCCGGTTGATTACCCATTTTTTAAAGGAAGACCGACAGGTCCTGTATCTCCTGCCCGAAATAGCCCTTACCGCCCAGATTGTGCGTCGCTTACAGAAACATTTCGGCACCCGGATCGGGATTTATCATTCCCGGTTTAACAACAATGAACGGGTAGAGATTTGGAATAAAGTGAGAAGTGGGGAATACAAAATTGTACTGGGAGCGCGTTCTGCCTTGTTGTTGCCTTTTAAAAATCTCGGATTAATCATTCTGGATGAAGAGCACGACTCCTCTTATAAACAACAGGATCCCGCTCCCCGCTACCATGCCAGGGATGCGGCGTTGTATTACGCAAGGCTTTTTGGTGCAAAAGCTTTGCTGGGTTCGGCAACCCCTTCTCTTGAAAGCTACTACAATGCTTTGCAGGGCAGATACGGTTTGGTGGAGTTACATGAGCGTTATGGCGGAGTGAAAATGCCGGATATGGAGGTGGTGGATATGAAACAGGTCGCTTTCCGGAAAAACAGGGTGCATTATTTATCGCCAAAGCTGGATATAGAAATTCAAAAATCTTTTAAGAATAAAAAGCAGGTCATTTTATTTCAAAACCGGAGAGGCTATGCCCCGGCAGTTGTTTGTGCTGCTTGCGGATGGATGCCTAAATGTAAGAATTGTGATGTTTCGCTTACCTATCATAAATTTCACCACCGGCTGCATTGTCATTATTGCGGACAGCAGTACCCGGTTCCGGAAATCTGCAGCGCCTGTGGCAGCAGCAAACTGATTAACAGAAGCTTTGGCACCGAGCGGGTAGAAGAGGATTTGGTTTTACAATATCCGGGCGCCCGCATTGAACGGATGGATTATGACACCGTTCGTAACAAGGATGCGCATCAAAAATTGATCACCCGTTTTGAGGATCAAAGGATTGATATGCTGATCGGTACCCAGATGATTGTAAAAGGGTTGGATTTTGACCATGTAGATTTAGTGGGTATTTTAAGTGTGGACAGCCTGTTGAGTTACCCTGATTTCAGGCTCAACGAGCGGGCTTTTCAATTATTGGAGCAGGTGAGCGGTCGCTCGGGAAGGAGGGGAGCGGGCGGCCGCGTATTGTTGCAGGCAATTAATACCACCCATCCGGTTATTGATTTCGTAATCAGACATGATTATGAAGGCTTTTACCAGATGGAAATAAAAGAACGGGAGCGTTATCAGTATCCGCCTTTCACCCGTTTGATCCGGGTGGCCTTAAAACATCGGAAAGCAGAGGTAGTCAGTGATGCTGCCCGTGTTTTGGCCGGTGTTTTGCAACCTTATTTTAAAGAAGCTTTACTGGGGCCGGCAATGCCTCTCATAAGCAGAGTCCGGAATTATTATTTAATGGAATTCATGATTAAGATTCCCCGGAATGCATCGCATTTAAACCGTATTAAAATCTATTTGCAGGCCCAGTTTAATTGGCTGAGGGCACAAAAAGATTTTAGAAGGGTAGTAATCATACCTGATGTAGATTGTGTATAAATTAGTTAAACCCGATTTCATGGAAATATATGCCGATTATCCTTTAAAAAGTATGAATACTTTTGGAATGGAAGCCTTCGCAGGTCATTTTGCCCGCTTTTCCTCGGAAAACGGCCTGGATATCTTATTATCGGATAAGCGATTTAGAAAACCGGCTCTGATCCTAGGGGGAGGCAGTAATATTTTATTAACACGGAACCCGGAATCTGTTTTAAAAAATGAAATCAGGGGAATAGAAAAAGTAAACGAAGATGAAGACTATGTATATGTAAAGGCCGGAGCAGGTGAAACCTGGCATCAGTTTGTTTTGTATTGTATTGAACAGCAGTGGGCAGGGATAGAAAACCTGTCGCTGATTCCCGGAAGTGTGGGCGCCAGTCCCATGCAGAATATTGGCGCTTATGGCGTGGAAGTAAAGGACGTGTTTCATGCATTGGAAGCCTTTCGTATTTTTGATAAAAAGCGCATGACTTTCTACGCCGAAGATTGTCATTTTGGATACCGGGACAGTGTTTTTAAAAATAAAAACAAGGGGGAGTTTGTTATCCTGAATGTAACCTATAAACTTCGTAAAGTTCCCCGCTTCAATACCAGCTATGGGGCTATAGAGAATGAACTGGAAGCGATGGGCGTTAAAGAATTGTCTATTAAAGCCATAAGCGATGCTGTTATCCGGATCAGGACCTCCAAACTTCCTGACCCGAAAAAGATTGGCAATGCAGGCAGTTTTTTTAAAAACCCGATTGTCTCGGTTTTGAAAAAGGAGCAACTGGAAATAACGGCTCCGGGATTGAAATCCTATCCTTTTGGGGCGGAATACAAGCTGGCCGCCGGCTGGCTAATTGAACAATGTGGATGGAAAGGATACCGGGATGGGGATGCCGGGGTACACCCGAAGCAGGCACTGGTGTTGGTAAATTATGGCAACGCCAAAGGCGCCGATATAAAGTTATTGTCTGACAAAATTCAACAAAGTGTATTTGAGAAATTTGGAGTAAGGCTGGAGAGGGAAGTGAACTTTATATAAAAAAATACCCCGCTGAGAACAGCGGGGTCTGTGTTAAACCCTTTGAAAAATTACTACTCTCTGCTATAGCCTGTCAGCCTGATCAGACCAACCTGCTTTTAGCTATTTTATCGCATCATCGGGTTATCCCCGAATCATTGATGTCTTTTATCTTATCCTTATCGCTTTGATAAAAACAAAGGTAAGCGGAGTTTTTTTAACAGCTCGTTAATCGGATGTTATTAGTAGAAATTATTTTTTAAGATAAATAAGAAAGGGGTTGCCGCCATAGAGGGCTTTAATTTCGTTCAGTCTTTTTGTGGTATCGACCGGCAACTCATAATAGGTGTATCCCAGTTGATAATGGGAGGAATCAGCCGGATAAATGGATACATCATGCCCCCATGAATGCATTTGTTTATAATGGCGTTCGGCAATCTTCTTTGTAGGATAAACGGCGTAGATGACAGCGAAATGTATAGAATCCGGAGTGGTTTTACCCGGAGTAACGGGTGCTGTTTCATTGTGCCGTTCTACAGAATCGGAAGGCGCCTGATTTGTATGGCTTTCCATTGCCGGAACTGAAGAGGTCTTCTCCGATTGTTTTGTGTCAGTCCACAAGGTATCTTTGTATTTATAGAGAAAAAAGCCTGCTCCTGCAAGAATGATAACGCCCAGCGCCACAAACCAGCCCCAGTTCTTTTTACCTGAAGGTTCTTCCAGGTAGGGATTTTCTACACTGCCGGACGGAGTTTCTGATAATTCCGGCACAGGGTATGAAACCGTTGGATAAAGGGTGTATTTTTCAGGAGATTCAACAAATTTCAGTCCCTGCTGATCAGTTACAATGAGTTTACCAATCCCGGAGAAAACAATTTCGTTTCCTTCGGCAAGTTGTTTTTTGATGTATTCAATGGTCTTGCTCCATTCTGCTTGGGCTGCTTCTTCCGACAAGTTGAACGTCTTTTTTATTTCCTGAACAATGGAATGATAAGGGAGGGCAGGCTTTTCTGTTTTTTCAAGAATGACAAAGGTATGCGGCGGAGATAACTGCCCGTTTGCCTGATCTTCTTTTGCAGCTTCTTCTTTAAATTTCAAGATACCTATCCCCGGAAGAAAACAGGGGGTTTCTTGTTCCTCTAAAAGTTGGCTTATGAGATCAAGGTACTTTTGCAAGGCATTAAAATTTTATCATGATACCGCCAATAACATTTAACCCGATGGACGGATATTGATTCCATCTTTGATAATGGTTGTTTAGCAGGTTGTTGACATTGAGCCAGATGTCAAATTGTTTTGCTACTTCATAACTGCCGCCCAGGTTGATGTCAAAAGCGCCTTTTGTCTTCCTGGCTTCGCCCTCAGCTGTCTTATAATTGCTTCCGCTAAGGGCAAAAATATCCGCCGATAATTGCAATTTTTTTATGCCGTACTGCATGAACAGGTTGGCGGTAAAAGGACGCAGGCCCCACGGCTTTTCTTCGGTGGTTTGTTTAAAATAATTAAACCAGCTTCCGCTTAATTTAGCTTTAAACTTTTCACCCAGTGCATACCCAATCTCTGCATGCAGTTCATAGGCTTTTAATTCCTCCTCATTGACGATGTTGAATTTATTTCCATAAATAGAATCGTTTAAATACAAGGGCCGGTCGTGATAGTTGAGAAAAGCAAATTTTGTATTGTAAGTAAAATGGTTGCTAATGGAGCCTTTTATACCGGTGTATTTTTCTTCTACGCGTGTATTTAAAGGATCATTATAAGTACTTATAAAAGGATTCTCTTTTACCAGGTTTTGATAAGTATTTTGGGTGAAATAGGATATCCACCCGCTACTGAGAATGAGTTTATCCTTTATCAGGTCGGTTTCATTTACAATATCCGGCAATAAATAAAAATCTTCTTCCGACCAGGTTGGGTTTAACCCGGCATGCAACATAAAATGAGGCTTTGAAATAACAAAAGCCGGATGGAGAGACAGGAGAGAATTGTTAAAGGTATGGGTATCATCTTTGTAGGTTGCAAAATCGCCTAATAATTCAGCGCTGATGTATATGTCATCAACAATGGCCTTTTGTAAAGGGATATCTAAACGAAAAGCGGTCTCAGTACGATCCAGTTTATCAAAGAAATTGGTCAGTCCTATTTCGGGTTGATAGTCCAGCCTTATTGCATTATCCGAAGTGTTTTGCATTCCAAATTTTATATCAAATGTATTATAAACCTGCTTCAGGTTGTCGGTAATGAATTTGGTGGTGTCATGATCATATCCATAGTAGCGGATGCCGTGTCGCTGGTAAGATGCCGATGCATGATATTCCTGTTTGTTGGAAAAATATTTACCATGTAGCAGCAGGTTGGCTTTGCTGAATTGCTGATTTTCAAGGGAACCTTTAGAAGACAGGTAATCAAAATTTAACCCATATTGAAAATGTGGGTCTGCTCCATTGCTCAGTCCTACTTGTATCAGCGGGGTGTTGTGATTTCCGATACCGGCTTTGATATAGTTGTTATACAATAGGAGGGAAGCAGTGTCCATTCCCATGGCCAGCGGTTGCAATGGAACGGGCGAATAGGTAAAGTACAGGTTTTGAGAGGGAATGCTGTACACCAGGTTAGGCCGGCTCTGGGTAGTTTGCGGAAGGGTGGTATTCAGGTTAAGTTTGGCGGCCTCCCGCAGCGTGGGCTGATAAATATTGTAGATATCAATGGTCTGCTTTTGCAGGCTGTCGTTTTTTTGTTGCGCATTTACCGTTAGCGTATCTGCTAACCCCGCCAGCAGCAAAAGCAGAATAAAACAATGATAAGAGGGCTTTCTTTTTTGCATAATATTTCAATTATTTTCCCGGATGCTATTTTTTATATTTATTGATTAAAGGGTGGTATCGGTTGTAGCTGGTCTGGAAGAAGGCTCGGCAATTTTTGAATGTTCTTTTTCTTCAGCTGTTACCTGGTCCAGGAGCTTCCCGGCTTCCTCAGTAAGCTGGGGTATTTTGCTGTGATCCACAATACTCTGTAAGGTTGCTTTCGCGTTAAAGTAATCTTTTTCTTTCCAGAACACCTGCCCCAAAAGAATGTAGGCTTTTGTAACCCAAAAGTCGTAGGAGGGTGTCTTTTTGATTACATCAAAGGCCGCGGTTTCGGCTTCTTTTAACTGCCCCTGATCAAAGGTGCATAAAGCAATGTAATATCGGGATTCTGCCCCCAGTTCGGAGGTCGTCATACCGGCAACTTTCTGAAACTGGCTGATGGCGGCAGGACAATCTTGTTGCATTTGGGCAGCCCGCCCAAGATAGAAGTGAGAAACGATCTGGTCGCCTGTGCTGATGTTTTGTACAGCCAGCAACTCTTGTGCCGCCGTTGTTACTTCCTGCCATTGCTGCAGTTCATAATGACATCTTAATATGCCCCGCAGCGCGGTAAGTGTGTTCTCTTTACTGCTAGAAAGCTGCTTTAATTGTTGATATTCTTCCAGTGCTTTTGTGTAATTTTTATCCTGATAAAAATTAATAGAGGCAGCCTGCAGCGCAGCGTGTTGGTTGAAAGCGCTTGCCCCTTGAGAAAGCACATATTCATAATCCTTCAATGCCTGGTCATAATCTTTTTGATTGTATGCGCTTTCTGCCCGGTAAAAATGTGCTTGTAAAGCATAGCGACCATCGGGGAATTTGGTTAAATAAGTATTGAATTGGGCTACTGCGCGTTTATATTGGCTGTCTCCAAAACTGGACTCGCCTGCAGCATAAGACAGGGAATCCTCTACAGAAGTGTTTACTGTTTGACCGATAGATTTAAGGAAAGCAACGTAGGCGTCAGGCTGGCCATCACTAACGTACAAGCTGCTCAGGCTCTGCATCGCCTGCCGGGCCTGTGGCGTATTGGGGTATTTTCGGATCAGTTGTTTATAACCATCGGCAGCGGAAGGATGATCTCCCAAATTGTAATGTGCCAGCGCGAGTTTTAGCAGCGCTTTGGGGGCATTGGGGTTTTGGGGATCATTAGCCACCTTTTCCAGGTATGGAATCGCCGTGCGAAAATTACCCTCATCCATGTAGGTTGTACCTATCTGATAATTGGCTTCATTTTGATAACCTGATTGGGGATATTTATTAGATAATTGATTGAGAATAGACACTTTCGCTGCATTGTTTCCTAATATTCCGGAAATAATACCCTTCTGATACAGGGCATAGTCGCTTCCCGGTCCGCCGGAAGCGATGCTTTGGTTGTATATCTGGATGGCCTGGTTATATTCTTTTAACATGTAATAACAATCTGCCTCCCGAAGCCGGGAATCACTTGCAATTGTTGAACCATTGGTGCCGAAAACACGTTGAGCTTCCTTAAACTGGGCGAGCGCCTCGCTATACTTCTTTTCCTCCAGGTAGCTGTAGCCCAGGTTATAGTGGGCCGTTTGAACATTGGCTTCCCCCAGTGCCGGAGGAGCGCCCCTGTTTTGATCGGGTAAATATAAATTGAGGTACTTGATCGCTTCTTTGGGCTTGTTGTTCCGCAGGGCTATTTCCCCTTTCCAAAAGTAGGCAAGCAAACTTAACTTGCGGTTCAGGCTGTAACCGAGAGACTGATCCAGCATTTGGTCGGCGGCTGCCAGATTTCCATCGTTGATCAATTGCATGGCTCTGCCAAAGGTCACCCTTTGATAAGCCTCTTTTACGGAGTTACTTTCTTTTGGTAATTCTTTGATTACCGCGTAAGCATTTTTATAATCCTCCGTATTCATGAATAACTCTGCCAGAATCTCCCGGGACTGCTGGTTATATTCAGAATGTGGGTAGTCAGAGATAAAAGCTTTTAATGTTTTCAGGGCGGCATCCTGGTATCCCAGCTCGTAGGAAAGTTTGCCATAATTAAATTTAGAAACTTCCTGTTGTTTGGCATTGTAGGAAGAACGTGCACAGAAGGCAAAGGCCTGGCGGGCATCGGCTTTCTTTCCTTTTTTCAGATAAATATCTCCAAGAATGTACATGGAATTTTGCCCGAGGGAATCAGTGGTGCCGCTGAGCTGTTTAAAACCGGAGGCTGCTTTGTCTAACTGATTGGTCTGATAATAACAGTAAGCCAGTTCATAAACATCTTCTTTCTGCAATTGCTTCGCGTGTTTTTCATATTCTGCCAGGTAAGGAAGCGCCTTTTCATATTCTTTTTGTTCAAAATAAGTTTGTCCTACCAAGTGGCGCAGGTCGGCATCATAATAGAGGTTTCCCGCCTCCAGGTAAGGCTGTGCATAGCTTAATAATTTGCCATATTGATGTTGATAATAATAAATCTCTGCAATATAATAAGGAACAACCTGCTTGTATTTATTTTCATTCACAACTTTTTGAAAAGACCGTAAGGCATTGGTATAATCCTTTTTATATAATGCAATATAGCCTGTATAATAATTGGCCGGCAGGTAATACTCGTTGTGAATATTTTTTATAGCGTTGAAGAGCGGGAAGGCTTTATCAAATTCTTTCAGGTTAAAATAGCTGTACGCCTGTTCATATTTGGCTTTTGCGATCTCTTCATTGGATAGGTTATCGATTCCGGCATCTTCGTAATAGGGAATGGCTTTTTTAAACTGGTTTTCTTTAAAATAATAATGACCCAGTTGGTAACTCATCATCTGCCGGTGGGAACTGCTGCTGGATTTTTGAATATAATCTTTAGCCAGTTTTACGGCATTGGGTTGGTCCAATTGAAAGGCGCAGACAATAAAATAATAACCGGCATCCTGCTGACTGAGCTGATGTTCCGTTTCTTTGAAATAGCTGATCTCTTCCAGCCTTTTTTTAAACAGGGGCTGGGCATCTGCATACAACCCCCGGTTATAGAGTTTGGTGGCTTCTTTTAGGATAAGATCAGGATCCTGGTGAATAACATTCTCCTGTGCGGCGGCATGGTGAGTCAGGATAAGACAGGCTATCGGTAAAAGGAACCCCCATTTAAACAGTTTCCGGGAGGATACTGATTTTAGTCTGATTGAATTCATTATAATCCGGTTCTTAATAATATGCATGTTTAGTAAAAAATAACGTCTCAGGAATGGGTTTATTTTAAGATAAATTCAAATAAAACAAAAAACGGAGTAGTATGCCGCTGTTTATGCCGACAAAGATAATGGTTTCCCTCCTTTCTCTAAATCTTGTTTTTCCCCATCCCGGATAATTTAAGGCTTAAGAACAAAATTATGTAATTTGGCCCCAAATTCTATCTATGAGTAATATCCTTTTTTCCACCAAATATGGTTCCAATACCGTTCATTTCTGCCTCCTGCTATTGAGACTGGGATTAGGAATCATGATGCTGAATCATGGCCTTCCCAAGATGATGCATTTCAGTGGTATGTCTTCGGACTTTTTTGATCCGCTTCAGTGGGGAAGCCCTTTCATGCTGGGATTGGTGGTTTTTGCCGAAGTTTTCTGTTCGATACTGTTGATCCTTGGCCTGTTTACCCGTTGGATCACCATTCCGCTGATCATAGAGATGGTGGTGGTCATTCTGATGGTCCATATAAATGATGGCTTTGGCCGTCAGGAATTAGGGGCTCATTTTCTTTTGGGGTATGTAGTTATCTGGCTTTTAGGTCCGGGAAAGGTATCGCTGGACAGATTGATTTCAAAACGTTAAGGTATTTTAACTTATAATTAACAGGATGTACACGACCAACATCGAAATCAGGGTTCGCTATGGAGAAACCGATGCCATGGGCTATTTGTACTATGGTAATTATGCTTTGTATTATGAAGTGGGCCGGACCGATATGATCCGGAACCTGGGGATTACCTATAAAGAATTGGAAGCTGCAGGGTTGATTATGCCGGTAACCGAATACCACACCCAATTTTTGCGCCCGGCTTTATATGATGACCTGATTACAGTGAAGACAATTTTAAAGGAGTGGCCCGAAAACCGGAGGATTACTTTTTATTCTGAATTATACAATGAAAGCGGTAAACTATTAAATACAGGCAGCGTTACACTGGCTTTTGTAGATGCCGCTACCGGAAAAACCTGTGAGATGCCGCCCCTCTTGTCGGACAAGCTGCGGCCCTTTTTCGGGAATACAATACCTTAATATTTTATCTTATCCAGCAACTGAAACATTTTGTTATTAACGTTGCCCACTCTTCCGTTGTAATTGTTGACAATAAAGGAGAAGATAAGCGGTGTACCTTCCCGGCTGGTTAAAAAACCGGTATAAGAAGCTACGCCGTTAATGTGGCCGCTTTTCATGTGGATGTTATGAATGATGGGTAAGCATTCTTTATATTGAGAATACCAGCTTTCCTGGCGAACATGGAATAGAACCGTAGCCAGCGCTTCGGTAGTGATGCGGTCTTCCGGAGAAAGGCCGCTGCCATCCAGCACATGCAGGGCTTCCTTTGAAATTCCTTTATTTACCCAGAATTTCTTTTCTATTTCTATTCCCTTTTTCGTGCTCCCTACAGCCCCCGTTTGATGAGCAATGGTTTTGATCAGGAGTTCTCCGTAAAGGTTAATGCTTCTTTTTAGAAACCAATGGATAATTTCCGTCAGATTGGGGGAAATATGGGTAGTTATCAGCTGCCTGTCGGAAGGAATTTTCTCTCCCGCCAGTTCCAAAAGCCGGGTCGTTGTCACGGGTTTAGATATGGCTATTCCTTCTTTTTGCAACGCTTTTTGCAGACTGCCCGCACAAAATAAGGCCGGGCTGGGCACAGCGCCGGATACCTGAAAACGCGGGTGATTAGCCGGGGCTGTCCCACGAACGTAGGCAATATGGCCGTAAGGAGCAATGTAAATGTAAGTCTGGTCGCCACTATGTGTACCGCCTGTTTTCAATTCATTAATAAAATGGATTTGTTCCATCACAGGCTTTGTACCGGTTATTTTTACGGGCTCTCCCACGCGTGCTCCCGGTATCAGGTGGAGGTCATATTGATTTTCCCGCCACGTGAGACCGGATGCTCCCGCACCATAATAGTTGCCCATGTCCTGCCAAACCCATCCATTGGGGGTTATTTGTGATTCAAAAGCGGAGGGATCGCCGATGATCTGACCCGTTATTTTCCTGATTCCTGCTGCCCGTATTGCAGCTACCCATTTTGATAAAATTACTTCCGTTTTGGTTTGATTATATCGCCAACTGCCCAGTGTGGGGTCGCCATTTCCCCGGATAATAAGGTCGCCATTGAGGATGCCGTTTTCTATAGTTCCGCTATAAAATAAGGAGGTTTCATAGGTAAAATCTTTCCCCAAAAGGTAGAAAGCGGTAGCGGCGGTTAACGTTTTCAGGTTGGAGGCAGGAGCCATTCCCACTTTAGCATTCAGCGCATATATCTGCCGGCCGGTTTCCGCATTGATAACCGTAAGGGAAGTGATGGCATGGTTCATTTGCGGGTCAGCAGTAAAGTGTTTGGCAGCTGAGGCTATTCGCCCTTTCAGCGATTGGGCGTTTGCTGTTGAAAATATAAAAAAAACCGTAACGAATAAAAGAGAAAAGAATGACAAACGATGGGACATGGGATTATTTGGCCGGTGTAATAATAATGTTCCTGTAATCAACCGGACCGTGATCGCCCTGTAGCAGAATCGGACCGGGGTCGCTTTCGTTGCTGTTGAGTGCGCCGCCGGTGATCCCCGGTATTTCCCGGTTGCAGATAATGGTATCTCCATTGGCTACTACAGTAACCATCCTGCCCACCAGCGTAATGTCCAGGCTTTGCCATTCTCCTGCGGCTTTAGCCACAATTTCGCTGGGCGGCAGAAACCCGTAAATAGCGCCAAACAGGATGTCAGAAGGTTGCATCCCTTTGCTGTCCACCACCTGTACTTCATACCTCCCCCTGAGATAAACGCCGCTGTTACTTCCTTTGGGATAACGTACTTCTACATGCAGCTTAAAATCCTGGAATTTTTCATTGGTAACCAGATTGGCGCCGGAATGTGGACTTCGCAGGATCCCCGATTCTACTTTCCATTGACTTTTGCCCAGGGCATGCCATTTGCTTAAATCCTTCCCATCAAAAAGAGAGAGGGGCGCTCCCCAAACCGGTTTTTCTTTACGTCTTAGAATGGGCGCTTTAACCCCTGTCCAGGAATAGGTTTCCCCATTACTAGAGATCATGGTTCCCTTGAATTTTCCCGCTTTGAACATTCCCTCTACCTGTAGGTCAGCCGTTCCTTCTTCCCATTGTGGAGGAATAGCAAAACTCATTTTCCCATCCTTAAAATTTATTCTGGATACCGGGCGGGCGCTGCCTACAATACCTACAAACCGGCCTACCAGCGTTCTGAAGCCCGAAAGGTGAATTTCAAGCCAGGAGGGGTAGGATTTCCCATCCCTTCCCAACGTGATATCCCATCTGCCCAGGATAGAGGACGTATCCGATGCCGTTGCCGGAGAATGAATAGGGGAGGCTGAGGAAGAGGTTGAATTAAAGAGAAGCATTGGTATGATGATAAAGTAAAGAGGGATTGTTTTAATGATTGTTTTATTAAAGGCTATATTCATATCAGGCTGATTCTTATCTGATTTCAAAGGTAAAAAATCTAATTTACTTTTGAATTTTTTTATCTGTTTCCGCCGCTTGGTTGTTTTTTGGATTTGCTTTTATAATTTTACTACATGAAAGAAATAAAAGCCTCCGTTATTACCATTGGAGATGAACTCTTAATAGGACAGACCCTGAACACCAATTCGGCCTGGATCGGACGGGAATTGAATAAGGAAGGAATCTGGCTGACGCACAGCCTTACCATTGGGGATGAGGAGCAGGAAATTGTGGAAAGCCTGAAACAGGAAAGCGCTGTTGCGGATGTCATTCTTGTTACCGGAGGGCTTGGCCCAACGGATGACGACAAGACAAAATCGGCGCTTTGCGCATATTTTAATTCCAGGTTGAAATTGGATCAACTGATCCTGGATCATATTAAAAAACGGCTGGCTCTTCATGGGGGAAAAATGTTGGAAAGCAACCGGGCGCAGGCGCTGGTTCCGGATAATTGTGACCCCTTGTTTAATGAGGAAGGTACTGCACCGGGGATGTGGTTTGAAAAAGAAGGAAAGGTTTTCGTATCCATGCCCGGCGTGCCTCATGAGATGAAAGCGCTTATGAAGAAAAAGGTGCTGCCGCTTCTTGCCGCTCATTTTAAAACCCCGGCGATCTTGCATCATACGGTCATTACCTCCGGCATTCCTGAATCGAGACTGGCTGAAAAATTAAAGGGTTTTGAACATAGCTTGCCCCCACATATCAAACTGGCGTATTTACCCGGAAACGGCTTTCTCAAACTACGGCTTACCGCCCGGGGAGAGGAGGAACAAAGAGTGGCCCATGAGTTGGATCAATATGGGAGCCAGCTAAAAAATCGGGCCGCGGATCATATTATTGCTACAGACGACCTGCCGCTCGCGGCCATTGTAGGAAACCGACTGAAAAAGAAGGGTCTTTCAGTGGGTACTGCCGAAAGCTGTACCGGCGGTTATGTGGGACATCTGTTTACTTCCGTTGCCGGAAGTTCGGATTATTTCCAGGGCGCTATGGTTACTTATACCAATGAACTTAAAACGAAACTGCTGAAGGTGCCGAAAACAATTTTGAAAACAAAGGGTGCCGTGAGTGAGGAAGTGGTTAAAGCAATGGTAACCGGCCTTGTCAGAAAACTGGGGGTGGATGTGGGTATTGCCGTCTCCGGTATTATGGGCCCTTCCGGAGGCAGTCCGGGAAAACCGGTAGGCACGGTATGGCTTGCCGCCGGCAATGAGAAACAACTCTTAACCAGGGTTTTGCATTTACGCTATGACCGCTTGCATAATATCAGGCTTACCGGTAATTATGCCCTCCTTTTATTGCTGGATTTTTTAGCTGTATCCCGGGAGAGAGCCCCGCGTAGGTGATGACCGGTGAAAAAACCTGGGAAGCCTTTCAGCATCGGTTACAGGGGAAAGTAAAGCGTTTACGAGAATATGATGGGAAAAAAGAGAGAGTCTTTTTAACTT
>CAYRBD010000048.1:11844-25131 GCA_964422465.1 uncultured Chitinophagaceae bacterium | reverse complement strand
CGATGCCTGCAAGCTTAATCAGAACACGATGATGAAAAAGATAATATTTATAATTCTGACACTTTTTATTTCGATAACTTCGTATGGACAAACTATTGAAACAGTTTACTTAAACTCAAAAGACAGTACAGCGAACAGATTTATTGCGGTGAAACCTGACAATGAGAGCATAAAAGCATTTATGTTTTGTATTCCTGGAGCATTCCAGACACCTGAATATGTCTTGCAAGAAACATCTTTACCAATCTATGCAGCAAAACAAGGGATATTGACAATAATCCCGACATTCGCAACAGGTAAATCATCTTTGGGCATTGACTCATTAACGCAACAATCATTAAAAGAAATGTTGCAAGTCGTAGTTAAGAAATATAGCCTTCAAGGGAAAGACCTTTTTATCGGCGGACTGTCAATTGGTGGAACTTGTGCCATAAAATTTGCTGAACTTTCTGTTCAAGAAAACTATTCTATAAAACCTAAAGCTGTATTCGGAATTGACCCACCATTGGATTTTGAACGTTTTTATAATTCTGCGGTTCGTATTATGCGATTATCCGTAAACTCACGACCAAACAACGAAATTCCTTATATGATTGGGAGACTTCAAAAATTAATGAAAGGTACACCTAAAACAGCCATTCAGAACTATTATAAGCTCTCACCCTATTCAATGTCCGACACATCGCAAGCAGCGATAAAAAATTTAATTAATACACCAGTGCTTTTAATTATGGAGCCAGATATTAATTGGTGGTTAGCTAATAGAAACTATGACTATACGGATATTAATGCGATTGACGAAGCAGGGATGATAAATGAATTACGGAGACTGGGAAACACAAAAGCCAAACTTATCATTACACACGAAAAAGGATATAGAGAGCCAGGACATATTAGACATCCTCATTCGTGGAGCATTGCAGAACCGAAACAAGTCATTGACTGGTTATTAAAACAATAAAAACAAGCCAGCAGGCAACAATAAAGGGCTTAAACGCATGAAGCGAAGCGGAATGCGTATTAAGCCTTTGTTGAACTGAAAGAGCGGAACAGCGTTATAAGCCTCTGTTGAACTGAGGCTTCTGTAGCTTGTTGGCCTTTATTATGGGGATTCAGTCAGATTACTTTTATTTTTTCTTTGCAGTATGCGACTTAAAGCGCAACCCTATTTCCAAACCACCCTTTTTTATAACAGGGGGTATGCTCTAACGGCAAGAACCCATTGACCTTTACTGATAGAACAATAATCTTCCTCGGCTTTCTTTCCCGGCTGGAATTCCGCTTTATTAGAAACCCTTCTATTCCTTAATTCCTGCCCGCTTATTCAATTCCTTTATTGGCATGGAGATCATTCTTCCCATTTTCTGGTTACCCCGGTAAGTGATCACTTTAAGCATTACCGCATCTTCCGGAGGCGTAAGCGGTTTTGTGTATTTGGGATAAAAACGATCGGGGAAAGAATTATCAAAACTGTAATGGATATCCAACCCCTTTATTTCAGTACTTAATTCGATTTTCAACTTGTTATCAGAAGTTTTAACAGCTTTAAAAACAGGATCATATACGCTCGGTGCATATTTGATGTTTTCAACATTCAGCCGTTTAAACTGCTGTTCCAGCCGGCTGAAGAATCCTTCCCAGTTGCGTTTGCTTTTTGGAGACCATAGCGCTTCAGAAATGGCCATACCTCTGGGCCAGAGCATGTACTCGGCATGGCGCATGTTATAGATCTGCTCGGTCCACAAGTTAGCCTGTCCGCCTTTGATGTACTTTGCATACCGGGCAGGAAAACCATCCGGCAGCGGATCAAATTGATAGGCTTTATTCAAGAGGAGTGTGGCATATACGTGGGGCTCAATAATAGGGTCGCCCTGCATGTAATCCAAGTAGGCATAGGTGGTTGGGCTCATCACTACCTCATGGCCCATTTTTGCTGCCTTGATCCCACCATCCATGCCCCGCCAGCTCATTACTGCCGCATTGGGCGCCAGCCCACCTTCCAGGATTTCATCCCATCCAATGAGTTTTTTCCCTTTGGATTCAACAATCTTTTCTACCCGCCTGGTAAAATAACTTTGCACTTCATTCATGTTTTTCAGCCCTTCTTTTTTCATCAGGGCTTTTATCTGTGGGCTCTTTTCCCAAAAATTGTGGGGCGCTTCGTCCCCTCCCATGTGGATATACTCAAAAGGGAACAGTTGAGCTACCTGTGTAATAACTTTATCCAGAAAGGCATATACTTTTTCATTTGCAGGACAGAGCGTGTTATCTACCAGGGCAATCGGTGGCGCACCATGCGACCAGTCCATGAAAGATTCACCGGAATTAACTTTATATTTATCCGCGCCCGGGGTACAGGACAAATCCGGGTAAGAGGCAACAGCTGCCAGACTGTGGCCCGGGACAT
This sequence comes from uncultured Chitinophagaceae bacterium, assembly GCA_964422465.1. Taxonomy (GTDB): domain Bacteria; phylum Bacteroidota; class Bacteroidia; order Chitinophagales; family Chitinophagaceae; genus FW021-bin31. The sequence continues at coordinate 22,724 of CAYRBD010000048.1, read as the reverse complement.
CTATCTCCGGCAGAATATCGACAAACCGGTCTTTGGCATATTGTACAATATCTTTAATATCTTCCTGAGTATAGAAGCCGCCATAATTACGGGGCGCATCGGGAGCAGGAGGAGAGAAAGTACCGAAATACCCTACTTTTTTGACATTCCAGGCGCCCACTTCTGTTAATTTGGGTAACCCTTTAATCTCTATCCGCCAACCCTGGTCATCGGTGAGGTGGAGGTGTAGCAGATTGTATTTATAGCGTACCATTTCATCAATAAACTGCTCCACCTCTTCTTTTGTGAAAAAATGGCGAGATACATCAAACATCAGGCCCCTCCATCCAAAACGCGGATAATCTGTGATATCTACACAGGGTGCCTCCCAGGCCACCCCCCTTATCAGGGTATCACTTTCTATTTTAGGAGGAAATAACTGGAGTAACGACTGGATACCATAAAACAACCCTGCCGGCTTGTTGGCATGAAGGGTTATTTGTTGTGGAGTTACGGACAGTTGATACCCTTCATTTCCAAGCTGACTGTTTTCAGACTTGTTAAGCAGAAGCCTGATGGTGGCATCAGGAGTGGATGCATAGGCTACTCGTAGCTTGCTGCCGGTGGCAGAAGTCAATTCTTCAGATAAAAAGGCAATGGTTTCTTTTAGCGTCTCTTTTTTTGGCGCTTCTATGATAATATTTTGTGGCAATGTAAAATTTCCGGATTGTTCCGTTATTGAAACTGGTTCCGGGATGATGGCAATGTCTGTCTTTTTGCTTTGGCCAAAGGTTGCAGAACAAGCCAGACAAAGGAATAGTAAAACAACTAATTTCTTCATAACCAGGTAATTTATTTTATAAAATGTTTATCTGAGCAGATTTATGATTTATTTAAAGGCGGCTTTTACCGGCCTTCCCACCCAAACCTGCGGTGTTTTCAGGCCAAAGATATAGGCGAGCGTGGCAGCGGTATCAAAGGTCATGATGCTTTCTTTTAATTCATTCCCCTTTTTTACCTCTTTACCATAAATGATCCATGGGATTTCCATTTCCTCTATGCTTTTTCCGCCATGGCTTTTCCCCTTCCCGCCATGGTCTGCAGTAACCAATATAATGGTATTTTTCATGATCCCGGCCTCTTTTACGGCCTGAATAATATTTCCTATGTATCCATCAATTTTTGAAATGGCCTGGTAATAGGCCGGAGTTCCCCAGCCAATGCTGTGTCCGGCGCCATCTATGCCATCAAAATGAAGAAAAAGCAAATTGGGCTGGTCCGTCCTGATATATTGTACCGCATTTGCCGCCGTAAGGCTGTCGTTATCCGTATGGTCATTTTTATTAACCACTTCATGAGGAAAAAGATAACCTATTCCGGACCAGGTATAGATCACTCCAATTTTAGAATCCGGCTTTTGGTCACGTAAGATTTCAAAAATTGTTGGGAAGATGCCATATTTTCCCATGACCCGCGATGGAATTTCAGGCTTCTTGCTGTCCCATTCCGTATAGCCGGTCAGGGATGGATTGGCTCCCATGATCATAGCTGCCCAGTTAACTGCGCTGGAAGAAGGCCGTACACAACGGGCATGCATCGTATAACTTCCCTCTTTCATCATCCTTTCCATATTCGGGATGTCGTTCGCTTTAGACAAATAATTGGCCCCGGTACCATCGAGCCCAATGAGAATAACGTGTTTCACCCCTTTTACCTGTGCCGACAGCAGGGTGGGGAGAAGAATAAGGAGTAAAAAGAATATTCTTTTCATTTTAATTTCTTTTAATGAAGCCCAAAAGTAATTATTTTATTGAACTTCTGCTCCCATTGAATGCAATGGTTACAGGCACGCTCTAATTGCTGTAAGTTTAAGTTTATTTTAAATTTTTCATGTAAGTTTGTAAACACTCATGAAGAGATTAGTTCAGACATTAATGAAAAGCAGGAAATATGGATGCCGGCAGTCTCAGGGTTCTGATAGTAGATGATGAAGCAGATATCCTGGAGATCATCCGGTATAATTTACAGCGGGCAGGATTTTTGACCGAAGTGGCTCGCGATGGGGAAGAGGCTTTGATGAAGGCCAGAGGTTTTTCCCCTGATTTGATCCTCCTGGATGTCATGATGCCGGGCAAAGATGGTTTTGAAACCCTTAAAGAGTTGAGGCGGCAAAGCAGGTATGACCATACCGCCATCCTGTTGCTTACGGCCCTGGGGAACGAGCAGGCACAGGTAGATGGCCTGAACACCGGCGCAGATGACTATATTATAAAGCCCATTAAACCCCGTTTGCTATTAAGCCGTGTACAGGCGGTGCTCAGGCGGACGGCAGCGAAAAAGAAGGCCGGGTGTATCCGGGTTGGGCAGTTGGTCATTGACCGTCCCCGTTTTGCAGTCCACTATAAGGGCAGGAGGTTTAACCTGGTCAAAAAAGAGTTTGAATTGTTGGAATTATTTGCCCTGCAGCCCGGACGTGTATTTTTGCGCGATGAAATATTAAGAGCTGTTTGGGGGGAAGAAGTAATTGTAGGAGACCGGACGATTGACGTCCATGTGCGGGGAATAAGAAAAAAAATGCAAACAGATATTATAAAAACAGTAAAAGGAGTTGGTTATAAACTGGCAACTGAAGAATAAAAAAGGGCAGGCTGTTGTAAATTTGGAAGAAATACAGTATGTTTGAAAGAAGTCGATTATTATGTTAGAAAATAAAAATACCTCTCCGGGGGCGCTGGCAGCTTACAATGCGCTCATTCTGGGCATTGTTATTGCGCTGTTTAGCCTGACCCTCAAAGTGAGCTGGTTAAGCTTCATCACCACTTTTGTGCTGGTTTTCCTGATCGCGTATGGCCTTTTTAAATATTCTTTACAAAAGTTTGTTTACCGAAAGATCAAGCTGATCTACAAGTTTATTTATCAAACCAAGGCAACCAACCGGGAGGCTTTTTTTAATGAAAAAATCCTCCCCCGGAAAAGTATTGATGAGGTGAGTGAAGATGTTAAAAAATGGGCTATCCAGAAAAAGGATGAAATTGAAAACCTTCAGCGCAATGCCAAATTCAGGAAGGAATTTTTATACAATCTTTCTCACGAGCTCAAAACTCCGGTTTTTGCGATCCAGGGATATGTCCATACCCTGCTTGACGGCGCTGATCAGGATCCGAAAGTCAACCGCCATTTTTTGGAACACGCGGCCAAGAATGTTGACCGCCTGTGTGGCCTCATTGACGACCTGGATGAAATTACTGAAATTGAGAGTGGTACAATCCGTCCTGCTCCTCAAATTTTCGTTATCCAAAATGAAACGAAGGATGTTTTTCAAACTCTTTCTTCAAAGGCCCAACAAAAGAACATTTCTTTTTCTATAAAAAAAGGGTGCGAAGCTCCTCTGAAGGTCTTTGCGGATAAAGGCAAAATCCATCGTGTGCTTATTAATCTGGTGGATAATGCCATTAAGTATGGGAAAATCGACGGGCATGTAATTGCCAGTTTTTATGACCTTGATGGCAAAAAGATATTGATAGAGATATCAGATGACGGCATCGGAATGAACGAAGATCACCTTGCGCGGGTATTTGAGCGTTTCTACAGGACGGATAAAGGACGGGATCGCAACATCGGCGGTTCCGGCCTGGGGCTGGCCATCGTGAAACACCTTGTAGAGGCCCACGGGCAAACAATAAACGTGCGTAGCAAACCGAAGGTAGGTTCTACTTTTGGCTTTACTTTAGATAAGGCCAAAGAGTGAATCCCAATATTAATTTAATATTAAGAATCTCATTTTGTACTTTGGGTACGAAAAGGAGTATTATTTTTGTTCCCGAATGTTAAAAAAACAATATGAACTTTAACAGCGTCCTCAAATTTTTTCTCCCTAAAGACAAAGTCTTTTATATTTTATTTGAACAGGTTTCCAATAACCTGGAAGAAATGGCCACCCTCCTGGTGGAAGGGGTAAAGAAGAGTGATCCCGAAAAAAGAAAAGAAGCTTTTCAACGTATTGCAGACCTGGAACATGCTAATGATGACACCACTCACAAGATTTTTGTGGAATTGGGTCAGAACTTTATCACCCCCTTTGACCGGGAAGACATCCACATGCTGGCTTCTACGCTGGATGATGTAGCCGACTACATTCACAGCTCCTCCAAAAAAATGGTGATGTATAATTTTTCCGAGATAAATGAGAGTATTTCCGCACTTTCTGAGATCATTTATAAGTCAACCGTAGAGCTCAAAAAGGCGGTTCACGAATTACGCAACATGACCAACCTCCACAACATTACCGAGGCCTGCGTTCGGGTAAACAGTCTGGAAAACCATGCGGATGATATTTGTGACAGCATGATTGCCCGGCTTTTTGAAAATGAAGAAGACGCCCTGAGGGTCATCGTGATGAAAGAAATCCTGCAGTCCCTGGAAATTGCAACAGACAAGTGTGAAGATGTTGCCAATGTATTAGAATCAATTATTATTAAGTATGCCTGAGAAAAAAACTCTTTTATATTACAGCTAACTAAATATGATCTTACTCTTTGTCATTATAGGCTTGGCCATTATTTTCGATCTGATCAACGGATTTCACGATTCGGCCAATTCTATCGCCACCATCGTTTCTACTAAAGTTTTAACTCCTTTTCAGGCCGTCTTGTGGGCTGCTTTTTTTAACTTTCTGGCTTATTGGATATTCGACCTTAATGTGGCTGATTCGGTAGCCAAGGTGGCCAATACACTGCAAATCAATTTATGGGTTATCCTGAGCGGTATTTCGGCTGCCATCATCTGGAACCTGATTACGTGGTGGCTGGGTATTCCTTCCAGTTCTTCTCATACGTTGATCGGTGGGTTTGCCGGCGCCGCCATTGCACACGCCGGCTTCAACGTGGTAAATATGACGATCATTTTAAAGATTGTCCTTTTTATTTTCCTGGCCCCAATCATCGGAATGATCATCGCCATGATTATCTCACTTCTTATTATACAGCTCTGCAAAAAGTCCAGTTACAGCAAAACAGAGCATATCTTTAATAAACTTCAACTGGTGTCCTCTGCCGCATTATGCATTGGTCATGGAGGAAATGACGCACAAAAGACTATGGGGATTATTGCCGCCGCAGTGGTGGTTTATATTTTGCATGTTCATGGCACCCCGGATTCGGTACCGGATTGGATTCACATTGGATATACCCTCAACGAAGGTAAAATACAAATCCTTCATCTTCCCGAATGGATTCCTTTTGCCTGCTATCTGGCAATGGCGCTAGGAACCATGATGGGGGGCTGGCGTATTGTAAAAACAATGGGGTCCCGCATTACAAAAGTTACCCCGTTTGAAGGGGTAGGGGCAGAACTGGGGGGAGCGCTTACTTTGTTTATCACGGAAACGCTGGGAATCCCGGTGAGCACCACTCATACCATTACGGGTTCTATTATCGGCGTTGGGGCAACCAAGCGGCTGTCGGCGGTACGGTGGGGGGTGACCTACAGCTTACTTTGGGCCTGGATATTGACTATCCCGGTAAGCGCTTTACTGGCCGCTTCCCTCTATTGGATAATGTATATCTTCCAATAATTTAAAAGGGCGTTTCTTCCGAATCGTCAAAAGACATGTCATTCATCCGGGAACCTTTTTGAATATACAAATGAGGTCCATCTCCGCCCTGGTCGTTATCGCCACCATAAAAACCACCATATCCACCCGGTCCGTCATCGGCTTCGTCAATTTCCTCAAAGCGCTGTACTTCCAGCAGGGCACGGAAATTCAGAAGGTCTAACCGGCCATTTCGGTGCTTGGCTATCCGTATCTGCGTAAGCCCTTTCACAGATTCTCCGTTCTCATCGGCAGTTTGATCATGATACTCCGGCCGGTAGAGGAATAAAACCATATCGGCATCCTGCTCAATAGCGCCGGATTCACGCAGGTCACTCAGCATGGGCATCTTATTGCCATCGCGACGACGCTCTACCTCACGGCTTAATTGCGAGAGGGCGATCACAGGTAATTCCAATTCCTTTGCCAGGGCTTTAAGATCCCTGGATATTTTGCTGATCTCCTGTTCCCTGTTGCTGTTCCGGTCATTCCCGCCGGTCATCAATTGTAAATAATCAATAATGACCAGCCCAAGATTACTTTTGTGCTTGAGACGACGACATTTAGCACGGAGTTCAAACATATTCAGCGCCGGTGTGTCATCAAGAAATATTTTTGTCTCGGATAAAGGTTCAATGCCTTTAACCATCAACTGCTTCATTTCATAATCTTCCATTTTTCCGGATGAGATGCGTTCGAGCAGGACATCTGATGTCATGGAAAGCAGCCGCTGAACAATTTGTCCGGAAGACATTTCCAGAGAAAAAACGGCTGTAGCTGTGGGCTTGTGTGGATCAGTAGCGGCGTTTAGGGCCAGATTTAAGGCAAATGCGGTTTTACCTACGGAAGGACGGGCAGCCAGAATAACCAGATCGGTTGATTGCCAGCCCCGGGTAATGCTGTCCAGATTTTTATAACCGGAGGGAACCCCGTTGATGTCTTCTTCATTCTTACGAAGTTCTTCAATTCGTTCCAGGGTTTGTTTTAAAACATCTCCGATATTGGTATAATTTTTTCGAAGATGGGTATCGGTAATCTCATATAGCTTACGTTCAGCCGTATTCATCAGGTCAAAAACATCTGTGGAATCTTCAAAGGCTTCTTTGATGATTTCCCCCGAAATGCGGATCAGCTCCCTTTGAATGAATTTTTGCAGAACGATACGGGCATGCGCCTCCATGTTGGCCGTAGAAGCCACCATATTGGTCAGGCGGGTCAGGTAATAAGGTCCGCCGATGAGTTCCAGATCGCCTTTGACTTTTAATTCTTCGGCAACGGTAAGCAGATCAATGGGCATTGATTTATCCGATAAATCCTTCATAGCCCTGAATATCCGCTGGTGTGCCTCCAGGTAAAAACATTCTGGTCTCAGAATTTCAATGGCCGTATCAAAAGCACTTTTTTCCAGCATAACAGCGCCTAAAACGGCTTCTTCCAGGTCCCGGGCCTGTGGTGGAATTTTTCCGTAAACAAGAGATGAAATATCAGCGCTTTTTCTTCTTACATTGACATCTTTTTTGAGGTTTGAGAGTTCCATAAATAGTTTTAAAAGAATATTTTCAGGTTATCGTTGTTCTGTGGTTTTTTTCTCCGGAAGCCTGTTTTTTTCAAAAAATAAGCCGGTGGACGAAAGTACCGTTATTTTTTCACTTCAGGCCGTCCGGGCCTGAAAAAATTTGTTAGAACACGGGCACACATTTTCCACCGTAATATAAGTCATTTTCATCAAATAGAAGGTTTTTTCCACAGGGAAAATAACCATTAATAAAGTAATGAACAGCTTATCCACATGTTGATGTGGAAACAGATTAAAAGGAAGATCGGTAATTTGAGATAGGCTATTGTGCCTCACTTTCCTTCAACTTTTCAGCATTTTCTGCAAATTGTAGCGCCTCCAGCATCTCCTGAAGATCGCCATTCATGAAGGCATCAAGGTTATAAGAAGTTAGCCCGATACGGTGGTCGGTGATTCTTCCCTGCGGAAAGTTGTAAGTACGGATCTTGGCAGAACGGTCTCCTGTAGAGACCATGCTTTTACGTTGACCGGCAATTTCATCTTCCTGCTTACGCACCGCTTCTTCATACAACCTGGTCCGCAACATTTTCATGGCCTTTTCACGGTTTCCGAGTTGTGTGCGTTCGGTCTGACATTCCACTACGATGCCGGAGGGTCCATGGATCAACCGAACCTTGGTTTCTACTTTATTGACGTTTTGCCCTCCTGCGCCGCCACTTCGTGCAGTTTCCATCCGTATGTCGCTGTCTTTAATCTCTACATCCACCTCTTCGGCTTCAGGCAACACCGCCACAGAGGCTGCAGAAGTATGTACCCGTCCCGAGGATTCCGTTTCAGGAACTCTTTGTACACGATGAACTCCCGATTCAAATTTAAGAGTGCCGTAAACTCCGGTTCCCTGAACTTCTATCACCACTTCCTTATATCCGCCGGCCGTTCCCGGTGTATCTGAAAGCACTTTTGCACTCCATTTTCGATCTTCAAAATAATGCAGGTACATCCGCAGCAGGTCGCCCGCAAAAAGAGCAGCTTCGTCTCCGCCGGTACCGGCTCTGATTTCAAGAATAGCATTTTTTTCATCCTGTGGGTCTTTGGGGATCAGCATCTGCCGGATGGTATTTTCCAGTTTTTCCTGCTTTTCTGCCAGACCATCTACCTCTTGCTTTGCCAGTTGCCGCATTTCTTCATCCTCACCGGCCAACACCTCCTTGTTAAAAGCAATATCCTCCAATACTCCCTTATATTCCTCATAAACTTTTACAATCTTCTCCAATTCACTGTATTCCCGGCTTAAGTTGGCAAATTCCTTCTGATTATTGACAATTTCCGGATTAGTGAGTGCTATTTTTACCGATTCAAAACGGGCTCTGATGGCTTCTAACTTATCTAACATATATTTATTTCTATATTTACGAGAACTGCAAAATTAATAAGATTAATGTAACAAGATTTGTTTTCTGAAATAATGTTAACTTTACCTGTTCCTGCAATGAATCCTATCAGGAAAGGAGCGTATTTTATGAAGGGAATCATCAAGATAGCAGCGCTTAGCCTATTCCTTTTGGGCGTATGTTTTGGTTGTCGGGCACAAAGTGCGGCAGACAGCGGTCGTTTTGTCTATTCTGCCACTTATCATAATGAGATCATCCCCTGGGCCATCCTGCCTCCGGTTGAAATTGAGGCAAAAGCGCCTCGCAACCTTCGAAAACAGGTACGGAAATGGAACCGGCTTCGGAACGCGGTATATGTTACCTATCCTTACGCCAGAATTGTTGCCGGCACCCTTAAAGAAGTAAATGCTCATTTGCAACAGTTGCCTGATGAAAAGGAAAAGAAACAATATCTCAAACTGAAAGAGGAAGAGATGAAAGTAACCTTTGGTCCTAAAATTGAAGATTTATCCATTTATCAGGGAAAAGTACTGATTAAACTAATCTACCGGGAAACCGGTGAAGACTGCTACAACCTGATCAAAGGGTTTAAAGGTGGTTTTTCGGCCCGCTTTTGGCAAACCGTTGCTTTTGTCTTTGGCAGCGACCTCAAAACCCCCTATGATAAAAAGAAAAATGCGGATATAGAATCCATCGTTGAGGAAATACAAAGCAACCCCTTTTATTACAATGCTTATTATTATCAAAATCGCTTCAACTGAACCACATTGCCACCATCTTCGTACCTTGCACTTTTTAACAAAATTTCATTTTTAAATTTACTATGGGGGATATAAAACTGGATATTATGGCCATGGCCGTTCATCCGGATGATGCGGAATTGGGATGTAGCGGGACATTGATGGTTCAGGCAAATAAAGGCTGGAAAACAGGAATCGTAGATCTGACCCGGGGCGAACTGGGAACGAGAGGAACCGCCGAAACCAGAAAAGCAGAAGCAGAAGCAGCTACAAAAACAATTGGCCTGGATATACGGGAAAACCTGGGACTGGCCGATGGATTTTTTGAAAATTCCGTGGAGAACAAGTTGAAGCTCATCCGGGTCATCCGCAAATACCGGCCGGAGATCGTATTGGCTAATGCGCCCGAAGACCGTCATCCCGATCATGGGCGGGCTTCTAAATTGATCTATGACAGTTGCTTCTTGTCGGGATTAATAAAAATAGAGACGGAACTGGCCGGCAAACAACAGGAAGCATGGCGCCCTAAACAAGTCTTTTATTACATTCAGGACCGGTATCTTGACCCGGATTTTATTGTGGACATCAGCGAGGTCATAGAAAGAAAGAAGGAGGCCATCCGATGCTATAAGACACAGTTTATGGCCGACCAAAGCGAGCAACTTCAAACCTATATTTCTACCCCTATGTTTTTTAAAAGCCTGATGAACCGGTCAGAATTAATGGGGAAGATGATTGGGGTGGCCCACGGGGAAGGATTTATTTCTACTAAAAAGTTGGGAATACGGGATATGAATGACCTGGTGTTATGATACCCGTAAGGAGCTATTGTCTCTTTTTTTTCTCAAACATGAGATCCTTTACTTTTTGTTTATTTTCCTTGATCTTATTCAGATCAAAACCGGTACCAAATACGCGGTCCCATAACGAAGAACTCACGCCAAACCCCTTGTTTTCATCCTTGTAATGATGCAGGTGGTGATTGCGCCACAGCGTTTTCATCCACTTGAAGGGCGGTTTCCAGGCATGTATGGCATAATGCATGCTGCCATACAGCAAGTAGCCCAGCAGGAATCCGGGATAAAACGGAAAAGTATTTTCACGGAGGAAAAGGTATAAAATCCCAAAGATGGCTGCAGCCAGAATCAGACTCGGAACAGGCGGCATAAACAGCCGTTCTTTATCGCGGGGAAATTCGTGGTGGTTGCCATGCATGATATAAATAAAATGCTGTATGCGCGGGTTGTCGCTCACATAATGAAACGCAAACCGATGCATGAGGTATTCAAAAAAGGTCCAGAAAAACATAGCAAAAAAGAAAGTGAATAAAATGCGTCCTGTGCCAAATCCCATCTTAGCCCAACTGTAATAAAGCATATAGACAATAATGGGAATATACATCCCCCATATAACCAACGGATGCGTTTTGGTGAGCATTTCAAGGTATTGATTCTCAAACAAACGCGCCTGTCCTTTATTCTTTATCTTATCAAACTTCATGAGAATGAAATTTTCTGATTACCAAATATGTATCTGCAAAAATACCGCAAATAGCATAAAAGAACTATCATGAAAATAAATATCTTTTATTACAATTAGTTATAGCTCAATTCTTTTCTAACAGTTCATCTATCCTTACAAACTTGTAGCCAAGTTGTTTTAAC
>CAYRBD010000048.1:9021-11744 GCA_964422465.1 uncultured Chitinophagaceae bacterium | reverse complement strand
TGTTGAGAAAACCTTGCCTGCCCGTCCTGAATAGCCAGCAGATACAGAAGGGTAGCCGTTCCATCTGCAGTGGGTTCATTGGTGGAATAATCAGCATAATCATCGTGATAAACCGCTAGGTTGGATTGAAAGGGGGCGTAATCATCCGGTTTGGATAAATGAACGCCAATGAGACTGTTATAGATACTTCCATAGACCGGTCCATCTACCATGCCTCCCTTGACGGGATATTGTTTCAAATGCCAGAAGGCGGAATGTGGGTCAGAGGGGTGATCTCCCTGCTCCGGCAGTCCTACAACCATTGTGGTTCCCCAAGGGTTACAGCCTAAAAGCCAGTCCACACAGGCCTGCTCCAAAGGCTGATAGGTAACATCTCCGGATAATTTCCGATATAAATAACATTGAATAGCAAAAGCAGCTGTGAGATTATTGGAACACCAGATGAAAGGAATGCCCCGGTAGAATGCATTGGTCTTGGCTTTTTGCCAAACAGAATCTATCCCTTCCCGATAATAGCGGATAAGCCGGGTCTTATTTTGGCCTCCTGTTTCTTTTGCCAATTCATAATGACCGGCATTGTAAAAAGGATACCATTGATAGTGGGTCATAGTATCTGCACCCATCCATATTTTGAGTGGGTCTGCTTCCGCATCCTTCATCGCCTGTTTTATGTACTGTTTTTTACCCGTTAACCCGGCCAATAAAGCAGCTCCCAACTCCATATCATCGTGCCAATCCATTTCCGTATAATAATAAGGCGAGAGGTTGCAGGCCGTTTGTGTGAACCCGGGTTTTTCCCGGCCATATTGATAAGCGGTTAAGGCATGTTTTTTCAGGATTTCTGCAAAATCCGGATTCTTATTTTTATAGATTTGGGCGCCGAGGGCAAAACAAGATGCAAATTTTCCGGCGGTAGAGGCGGCCCCGGTGGTGTGGTTTTTATATTTCCCCAGTCCCTGTGGTTCACCTGTTAGGAAATAGACGGGCCGTTGCAGTCCGTAGCCATAATCAACGCTATCTTTATCGGGCAAACGAAAACCGGCATGATCCCGGTCATCGGCAATCTGATTAAAAAACCAATCATGTTTGGGATTCATCCGTAACAGCCAGTTCAGTCCCCAGCGGGCTTCATCCAGTACATCGGGCGTGCCGTTTTTTCCCGGCAGCCCATTTGCCTGGCAGGAATCTGCAAATACTTTGGGGAAATCACGATAGGCCGCCAGCAGGTAATAATCTGCCGTGGCCGAAGTGGTTACATATTGCAGGTAATCGCTGGCATCATGCCAGCCGCCCACTACATTTACATGGGTGCCCTCCGGCATAGGACCGTAAACAGTATATCCGTCATGGGTATGGCAGGAATCCCGCAAATAAGGATTAAAACCGCATCGCTGCTGGCGCAGATATTGCAAACAGAAGTCGGGGGCGCCCTTGTAAACCGTATCTGCAATCCGGAAAACGGGGGAGAAGACCTTTTTCAAAGAATCAGTTCCTCCCACCTGTAAGTAATATTGACCAGGGCTCTTGAAAGCGGAAAAATCTAATCTTACAGCATGTTGGAAGGGGCCATAAACTCCGAAATCTTTACTAACCTCTTTTGTTAATACGACTTTTTTATTATCTGCCCGGATGAGGGAAAACTTTTCCGGTATAACGGTAACAGTCTTTCCGGTAGCCCATACCGCCATTTTTAATCCATTAGAGGGATACCCCAGTAAATTTGTTCGGATAACAGCATGAGGAATTTCATTAGTTAAAGGTGCTTTTTGGGGAAGGGGTTTACCAGAAGCCCATGATGCGATTAGCGGTAAAATGAAAAGATAGAAGGTCGCTATAATTTTCATGCTATAAAGATAGTGTTTTTGTTATGAATAAAGGGCAGAGTTGACACCCACCCTTACAAACACAGGACGAAATTATGTCCTTTTCTGACTTGAAATATTCCCTAAAATAAGCAACTTAATCCCTTAACGGGTTTTCTGCCTCCTCCCTCAACTTCCTCACTATCGTAGCATCACTCACTGTGGTTATAAGTTCTTCTTTTTCATTTTGCAGTACCAGAGGGTTTTTGAATTCCATCTTACTTTGCAGAGTCGTTTTGGCCGTAGAGTGGAACTCTTTAGCGCCGGTTTCTCTGACCAGACAGGCAATATTGTTAACCCGCACTCCCGACCCGGGCATGATGATTATTCTTTCGGCTGCTTTATCAATAAGTTCTGCTATTAGGGTGGTTCCTTCCGGGGCGGTGGGTTCCTGACCGGAAGTTAAAATACGTTCGCAGCCGAGCTCAATAATTGTTTCAAGTGCCTGAAAGGGATCCCGGCAACGATCAAAGGCCCGATGATAAGTAATTCCCATAGGCTGGGCTGCTTCTATCAGCCTTTTGCTTCTTGTAGCATCAACGGTTCCATCTGCATTTAATAAACCAATAACAACTCCATCGCATCCCAATTCTTTACAAATGAGAATATCCTGAATCATGCTTTCAAATTCCGCCTCATTATATAAAAAATCGCCTCCGCGTGGCCTGATAATGGGATAAACCTGTATATCAAGTTGCCTTCTGGCTTCTTTTATCGTTCCATAGGAAGGGGTGGTCCCTCCATCGGCCATATTATCGCATAATTCTATTCGATCTGCTCCTCCTTCCTGTGCGGCCAGGGCCGAGCTTATGGAATTGGCGCATATTTCAAGTATGATGGGCATAGACAAATAACAAATAA
>CAYRBD010000048.1:0-8921 GCA_964422465.1 uncultured Chitinophagaceae bacterium | reverse complement strand
AATAACGAATGACTTCTAAAAAACGTGCTTCCCGTCAAAAAGTTTGTTGGGAATTTCCGCTGAGTAAATGGCATAATTAAATCCTTTCTGGAGGCAATAAGCGCCTACTTCTCCCTTTTTGTTTATCGCAAGAAAGCCCAGTTGGATAGATTTAGCGTAAGCATAATCATGTTCAATTACCCGCTCTACTGCTTTTTTACAGGCTTCTTCCGGGCTAAGGCCCTGGCGCATAAGTTCTACTACGGTATGCGTTCCACACATACGCATATTGGCTTCTCCAACGCCCGTAGCAGTGGCGGCTCCTACTTCGTTATCTACAAACAAACCGGCTCCGATTATGGGAGAATCGCCAACCCGGCCATGCATTTTAAAAGCCATTCCGCTGGTGGTACAGGCGCCAGACAAATCCCCATTTTGATCAATGGCCAGCATTCCAATTGTATCATGATTATAAAGGTTTCCGGGGAGTTTTAATGGGCTGAAAGCAGTAGAAGGAGGAGGGGCAGACTTGTTTTCAATGTTTATTTCCGGTTGATATTTTGAGGTTTTCAACCATTTTTTCCAGGCCTTTTCGGCATCAGGAGTAAGTAATTTTTCTTTTTTGAATCCCTGTGATAAGGCAAATTGTGTGGCGCCTTCGCCTACCAACATAACATGAGGTGTTTTTTCCATTACCAGGCGGGCAACAGATACTGCATGCACGATATGTTGCATACAACCAACTGCTCCGGCATTGCCTTTTTCATCCATTACGCAGGCATCCAGGGTTACAAAACCGTCTCTGTCCGGGTATCCGCCAAGCCCGATGGTATGGATGGAAGGGTCTGCTTCGGGAACTCTGGTGCCGGTTTCTACTGCATCCAGCGCCCGTCCTCCTTTTTTTAAAACGGCCCAGGCTGCCTGATTCGCCTCCAGGCCAAAATTCCAGGTAGATACAACAATAGGTCTTACAGGAGCATTTTTTAAACCGGCAAGGGTCCGTTGTGGTTGTAAAGCCAAGGCTCCCCCGCTCAGCGAGGCTAATTGCAGGAATTTTCTTCGCGTTTGCATGTGCAATAGTTTTTAAATTCAAGTTACAAAAGAATAGGGAATTTTTTTCATTTTGTATCCCATACAAGTGCACTAGCCCCCAGGATGGCAGCGTCATTTTCATTTAATTCCGAGCGGATGATTTTGACCTTATCTTTCCAGATGCGAAGCACATTTTCATTCATGTAGCGTTGTGTGGGTTTTATGAGCAGATCACCTGCTTTTGCAAGGCCGCCAAATAAGATGAATGCTTCGGGGGCAGAAAAAGCAATGTAGTTGGCCAGGGCTTCTCCTAAAATACGGGCTGTAAAATCTACCGCCTCCATAGAAAGGGGATCACCGTCTTCTGCCGCTTCTACAATGGCTTTGGAATCAAGGTCCTCCGGATCAACTGTGCTTAAAACGCTGACTGTCTTTTTTACCCGTAGCAACTCCAGCATGGTGCGTACAATGCCGGTTGCAGATACATAAGTTTCCAGACAGCCATACCGGCCACATCCACAATGGCGGCCTTCCTTCTCCACGATAACGTGCCCCAGTTCTCCTGCAAAGCCATCGTGTCCGAATACCAGTTGCCCATTGATAACAATTCCACTACCCAGGCCGGTGCCGAGGGTGATCATAATAAAATCTTTCATTCCCTTGGCGGCGCCGTAAGTCATTTCTCCCTCGGCTGCTGCATTGGCATCATTGGTGACATGCACGGGAACGTCAAATTTCTTTTTGAGCAGGTTGGCGAGCGGAATAACCCCTTTCCAGGGAAGATTAGGAGCAAACTCAATGCTTCCTCTGTAGAAATTACCATTCGGGGCTCCCACGCCGATGCCGATAATCTCTCCTTCTGTTTTATCAATTAAGGGCATAAGGCCCTTGTGCAGTGCATCAATATAAGTTCCTATGTCCTCGTGGTCTCTTGTTCTTATGGAGCCTTCTTCCAGGATGTTTCCCCTCCGGTCCACGATTCCATAAACGGTATTGGTGCCCCCAATATCAATCCCCACTGCTAATGGCTGATTCATAGTCAATTCCTTGTGATTTTAAAATTCCTTTTACGCGATAAGCAAAGAAAGCGAGAAAGGCAAATGTTATTACCGGAACAATATACGAAAAATGAATACCAATGAAAGAAATATCTGCCAGACCTCCCTGCAATGGGGGAATTAACGCCCCTCCCAATATCATCATAATGAGAAAGGAAGAAGCCTGGCTGGTATATTTGCCCAGTCCGGCAATAGATAAAGCAAAGATGTTGGGCCACATCACGGAACAAAATAAACCGCCGCTGACAAAAGCAAAGGTGGCTACATACCCGGAGGCGCTTAAACCAATCAGCATGGCCGCCATCCCCAGAAAACCAAATATCATTAAGGTCTTGGATGGCTTTTCCTGTCCCCAGAGGAATCCTAAAATCTGGATAACAAGGCAGGGAATAAAGGGGAAGAGCTGGGTGTAGTCATTTCCTTTTAAATAATTCGTTATTAACACCACAAAGTAGGCCACGAAGGGTACAATAATCAACAGTATTTTTCGGGTAGATTTTTTTAGATTAAAGGCGGTAATGGCACCTGCCCAGCGTCCAATCATCAGGCTGCCCCAGTACAGAGAAATGTAAGGATCAATTTGAGATGCATGTAACCCGTCCGGAGTTAAAAAACCGGGAAGTTCAAGAAGAGCCCCCATATTGCTTTGTATAGTAACTTCCGTACCAACATATACGAAAATGGCCAGCATGCCCAAAGCCAGTTGGGGATACTTCATGGCGCCCCATCCCTCGTTGTTCTGACGGGCCAGTTTATTAGAATAGAGCAGGACGATAATAATTCCTACAATTCCCAGGATGAAAAGGGGCAGACGGTATGCCGTTAAGATACCGGCAACAACCAACAGGAAAAACGCGGTAATGAGCCACAATGATTTACTGGCCTTCGGTGTCTTTTCAAATTTTTCGTTGCTGGTAACTTCCGGCATTTTGGAAAAGCCAAACAAAAGAGCTACCGCCAGAAAAAGGCCGGCCAACAGAAAGTAAACGGTGTTTACTCCCGTAATACTGGCTTCGGATTCGGCTCCGCTGCTTGCTGTTCCAAAAAGCAATACACTGATAATCAGAGGGCCTATCGCGGTACCGAAAGAATTAATACCTCCTGCCAGGTTTAACCGGTGGGCGCCGGTTGCAGGGTCTCCCAGCGCTACTGCAAAGGGGTTGGCAGCAATCTGTTGTAAAGAAAATCCAAGAGCGACAATAAAAAAAGCCCCTAAAATCATATAAAAAGCGAGGGTCTCATCTTTCATCTTCAGGCCGAGATTGACTGCGCCAATTAGCAAAAGAGCACCTGCAACAGACACGAGTAAACCGATAACAATTCCTTTCCTGTATCCGATTTTATTGAGGATGTCTTTCCCACTCCAGACAGAAAACAAATAAAGAAGTAACGAACCGATGAAGTATGCGCCATAGAAAGCGAAATCAATAAGCTGAGACTCTAATTGATTAAGGTGGAAATGATTTTTGCAAAAAGGAATGAAAATACCATTGGAAGCTGCAACAAAACCCCAAAAGAAAAACACGGTAACGAGTACAAGGAATGCCGGATGTAATCCTTTTGATTTATTCTGATGTTCTTCCATTTCGCTAAAGTAGAAAAAAATATTAAATGGAATGAAAAAAACACAATAGTAATAATTCCTTTAATATATTCGGAGTCTGTATTACCGGCTCTTTACAAAATTAATTTTAGGAGAAAAGGAAAAACTTATCTAAGTTCGTGCCCTTAAAATCAAAATTTTCTCTATGAATGACATAAACAATACCCCCCCGAAGAATAAATACCTCATCCCGATGGTGATTGTCGGGGTCCTCTTTTTTGCATTGGGATTTATTACCTGGTTAAACAGCACCCTGATTAATTTTTTGGAAGTGGTATGCCAGGTAGATAATAAAATTGTTTTGTTCCTTATCACAACAGCCTCTTACATTTCATATTTTGTGATGTCTATTCCGGCTTCCAGGCTTCTTGCCAGGACGGGGTATAAAAGAGGAATGGCGCTCGGACTTTTAGGGCTGGCGGCAGGGGCTCTTTTGTTTATTCCTGCTGCAAATACGCGTAGCTATGGCCTCTTTCTGTTGGGGGTGTTTATACAGGGCGCGGGGATGTCCCTGATGCAGACAGCAGTTAACCCCTACATCACTATTCTTGGTCCATTAGAAAGCGCGGCTAAGCGGATGAGCATTATGGGCGTGTGTAACAAAGTAGCCGGCGCTGTTAGTCCGATCGTGGTTGGTGGGGCTGTCCTTTCGGGTACCGCTTTTTTACTCAAACAAATCAATACGGCGCCGGATATAACCACTAAGGCTCCCTATTTAGACCAGTTGGCGGCTAAAATTATTTTCCCTTACGTTATTATTGCCGTGGTATCTGTGGTTATGTTTATATGGGTTTGGTTTTCGAGTTTACCCGAAGTGTCTCAGGAAGATGTAGAAGAAGAGGAAGCCGCTGAAGCAGTGGATGCGGAAGAAACGAAGGCCTTAAAACATAAAAATTCTATTAAGCAGTTTCCACATGCCATAATCGGAGTTATTGCTTTATTCCTTTATGTCGGATGTGAGGTGATGGCAGGCGACACGATCGGACAATATGGTAAAATGCTTGGCTATACGCTGGACCGCTATCAGTATTTTACGACTTATACACTGAGTTTCATGGTGATAGGATATATTGTGGGGATTATCCTGATTCCTAAATATGTTTCCCAACGTAAGGCGCTTACTTTTTGTGCTGTCTTAGGCGTTCTTTTTTCCGTTGCCATCCTGTTTACAACTAATCATGAAGTTACCCTACCTTTCTCTTTTTCAGGCTTATTTTCGCAAGATGGATCGTTTATCCAGGTAAACAGTTTCAATCTGTCCATCTTTTTTGTGGCGCTCCTTGGATTTGCCAATTCCATCATGTGGCCTGCAATATGGCCTTTGACACTCAACAAATTAGGACATTTTACTAAAACTTTTTCTGCTTTTCTGGTTATGTCCATTGCAGGAGGCGCTATTTTACCGCTGATCTGGGGGGCGTTGGCGAATGTAGCAGGTAACTACCCGCAGTTGCCTTATATTATTACAATTCCCTGCTATGCCTTTATTCTTTATTTTGCAGTAAAGGGGTATAGGGTTGGTCTGAATTTGAAAAAGGGAAAAGAAGTATAGCATTTTTTGTAAAAAGAAGAAGAATGATTGAAGGCGTAAGAAAAACCTATAAAAAATTATTTAAAGAAGAACCCCTGATTATTTTATCACCGGGAAGGGTGAATCTGATAGGGGAACATACGGATTATAATGAAGGATATGTGCTGCCGGCAGCCATTGATAAAAAGGTGGTGCTGGCTATTGGGCGATCCGGCAGTAAAGAATGTAAAGTATATTCGGCTACCCTGAACCGGATATCCACTTTCAATATAGAGGATATCTATAAAAAGAAAGGCTGGATCAATTATATTTTAGGGGTAGTTGATCAGTTGCAAAAGGCCGGTCATTCTATTTCCGGCTTTAATGCTGTTTTTGATAGCGATGTGCCGGTGGGGGCCGGGCTTTCCTCCTCTGCCGCAATAGAAGGAGCTTTTAGTTTTGGCCTGAATGAGCTGTTTGGCCTCAACATCGGGAGGGCGGAACTCTCCCGAATAGGGCAGTTGGCAGAGCATACTTTTGCAGGGGTAAATTGTGGTATCATGGACCAGTTTGCGAATCTGTTAGGTCGGAAAAACCACCTGATGAGGCTGGATTGCCGGGATCTTACGTACGAATATGTTCCCTTTAACTTTCCTGATTATAAAGTGGTGCTTTGCAATTCTATGGTACATCATTCCCTGGCATCTTCCGAATATAACATGCGGCGAAAGCAATGTGAAGAAGGGGTACGGAAATTACAAAAAAAGAACCCTTTCATAAAGAGCCTTCGGGAAGCAAATCTTGAGATGATTGAAGCCTCTAAAAACAATCTTTCTGAAGAAGTGTATCGCCGTTGCCATTATGTGGTAAGCGAAAATGAAAGAGTCCTGAAAGCCTGTAAGGCACTGGAACAAAAGGATTTGAATCGCTTTGGCGAATTGATGTTTGCTTCACATGAAGGCCTGAGCAAGGAGTATGAAGTAAGTTGTTCCGAATTGGATTACCTGGTGATGTTGGCGCATAAATATCCGCAGGTGGCAGGAGCCAGAATGATGGGGGGCGGATTTGGCGGTTGTACCATCAATGTTGTAGCTGCAGACCAGGTAGATGATTTTAGTAACTATATCAGGGAAAATTACAAAAAGCAACTGAAAAAGGACCCGGAAATATATGTAACGGATATTGAGGACGGCGTGCGGATCGGAGATTAGGGCAGGGGTACTTTATAAATCCTGTAGGGGTATATTACTTTGTTTTCTCCCCGATTCCAGGGGGCTTCTCTGTTTATTTGTGCACAGGAGAAGTACAGATATCCATCGCTGCCAATGCCCATCGAATCAGGCCACAACAGGCGTTTATCCTGAACTAAAGTATGCAATGTACCATCTGGGCTTAAATATTTAATGCTGTAATCTGTAGAGGAAGTAAGGTAAATATTCCCTTTCTTGTCGGCAATAAGTCCGTGTGTGATCGTGGTGTTTCCCATAAATTCTACTTGTTTCAATAACGCTTTATCGGAGAGGGTAGTATCCGCTAAATATTGGGTAGCAATGCGATACAGGTGATAGCTGTTAATGGGCTTAAAATAAAAATAACGGTTGTCGTGAGTTAGGGCTATGCCGTTTATATTGGATACAAAGGGCTGGCCGTGGTTATTTTTCATTTCTTTGCCTTCGTAGCAAAGTATTACGCCGGGGGTGGCCAAGGTCACCTTGCTACCGGCCAAAAGAACCCTGCTTTTCCCGGTTTTTAAATTCAAAACCACAATAGCCGCAAGACCCGGATCAGAAAGGTAAGCCAGCCTTTTATCCGTATCAATTCGCACATCATTCAGGGCGGTCCTGGTTTTATCCAGGTCATCAAAAGTATAAACCTTTTCCACCTTATCGGTCTGCAGATTGATCTTCAGAAGTTTAAACTTTCCTTTAGCTCCTCCCGAACCTGGTCTGGAGTCCAGCACCCAAAGAAAATCGTTTTTATCAACATATAAGTCCTGGATACTATAAAAGGAATGGGGCCCTTTTTCGTTAAGGTTCCATTCTTTATCGGGATAAGGGGTTCTTTTGCCATTTATAAGCTCAGTCAACCCATATTCATAAGCTCCTCCTCTGCGGGGGAAAGCTGCAAAGACCCGGTTTTTTGCCGACACACTTAGTCCTATGGCCTGATAAGGGCCTAAATCCGCTACTTCCTCCAATGTATTGCTGTGGTAATTGGGAACCTGGGCATAGGCAACCGGAGTCAGAAAAAAAAACGGTAGTAATCCTAAAAGGAATTTGAGCATGGTTGAAAAAATTTAGACTGCTTTCAAAAGTAAGGAATAATTCCGGGATGAATCCTACTGAAAAGCGCTGGTTATATTTAGTTGCTGGGATAAACAGCAGCCGTAAAAAACTTTTCCGCCTACAATTTTTTAACGCAATATTAGGATTTTTCAAAAAAAATGACTATTTTTGATAATAGATATGTAAGTTATCTACGCTCGTCCTAATCCTTTAACCTGATTTCTTTGAAAAAAATACGCACCTTACTGGTAAAATTTGATAATGTTCTCCATCCACAGGAAGTTCCGGCTTTCCG
Organism: uncultured Chitinophagaceae bacterium; assembly: GCA_964422465.1. Lineage (GTDB taxonomy): Bacteria > Bacteroidota > Bacteroidia > Chitinophagales > Chitinophagaceae > FW021-bin31. The sequence goes on along the minus strand of CAYRBD010000048.1, from coordinate 1,159 downwards.
GGGGGCTGTTATTGAGAAAGTGGGCAGGGAACATTTGCTTTTCCACAACCACCTGAATGACAGGCAATACCATTTCCACTATCCGATGTTGCAGTATAAATCTATTCATCGGAAACCCGCTATATTGTGCCTGGGCGAGGGGATTGATGAAATCCACAAGCTGTTTAACCAGGATACCTGGGAGATCAATATCAAGGGAAAAAAGACCGATCTGGTCATAGACAAACTCAATCTGGGCAACATCACATTGAATATTTGGGATAAAAGCTACGGCTACCATTTGAATAAATGGCTGGCCCTCAGTGAGATCAATTACGAAAAATTCAAAAATTTTTCTAATGAGATAGACCGGATCAACATGCTGGAGCGCATCCTTACCGGCAACATCCTGGCCTTTGCCAAAGGGGTGGGCTGGCACATTGACCAACAGATCAAACTACGCATCACAGACCTGAAAAGAAGTAAAAATCTTAAATATAAAAATACCTACCTCCTGGCCTTTGACCTGGATTTCAGCGCCAATGTATTTCTGCCGAACTACATTGGATTGGGGAAGGGGGCGAGCCATGGCTATGGGATGGTGAAAATGAAAAGAAAAAGTGAAAATAATGAATAAATTAAGAAATGAAATATATCTGGCAGCCTTACTACATGATATTGGTAAGTTTTATCAACGTGCAGATAATAAGTTGCTAAAGGATTATACAGAGGAGCACCTAGAAAAAATGAAAAGCCTCATATGTCCGGAAAAAGATGGAAAATTTGGCTACCATCATGCCTGGTGGACTTATAAGTTCTTTTATGATAATACAAAGTTATTCAATAATATAAAAGATAATGATGTAGCAGTTTTCAAAACAGTCGCTTCTCCAGAAACCACACATGATAACTTGGTTAATTTGGCTATTTATCATCATAAGCCATACCCTGACTCGGAACATCAGCAATTGATTCAGTTAGCGGATTGGTGGAGTAGTGGACTTGAGCGAACCGAATCAAATATGGAGAAAAGTAAAGGAGATAAATATGGTTGGTTTAAATATAAAAAGGTAAAACTGAAGAACTTACTTTCCTTAATTAATGAAGGAGAAGGACAATCTGAATTTAGATTAAGACCTTTAGATGTTACAGAAAATGGACTTCCGCGAGAAAAGCAAGA
>CAYRBD010000047.1:0-25330 GCA_964422465.1 uncultured Chitinophagaceae bacterium | reverse complement strand
TATCGAAACAACAAACTTCCCTGTAATTCATCCTTTTTATTATAACATTTCTCTTCCTGGATATTGCCAGCCTGATCATAAGAATATTGCCATTTTAAATAATCATGATTATTCTGGAGCACCACCGTTTTTTGGGAAAGCCGCCCTTTCTCATCGTAGTCAAACATGAAATCGGGAATCATCTTCTTTTTAGCGCTGTTATAATGAAACACATCAGAAAGCTGCCCATCATCCTTATATTTATAATAATATATAGGCCTGCTGCTGTTTTTTTCATACTCCTTAAAGACACGTCCCGCAGAATCAGGAGAAAAAAATAAAGTGGAAGACAATTTGTGATTTTTAAATCGTTCCATTTTTTCAAGAGTTCCGCTCTTATCATAAAAATAAGCATGTGTTTCTTTCAGCCGGTAGTCCCCAGAGCCCCGAAACAACGTATCTATCCCGGTTTGTTTTGGCTGGTAAGACAAGAAAACAAGGCTGTCAATTTTACCCTGCCGGTTGTAATGAATCCAGGTATGATTAATGCTCACCCCAGAGCTGTCTATCGTATGCTTCACCCTGCCCTTTTCATCAAAAAAGGAGATCAGGTGATCCTTTCCTGTGGAGAAAGACTGGGTTATCGTAATGGTTTTTCCATAGTCGTCCGTGAATGATTTTATACAACGGAAATCATTGTTCGGACTGTTTCGCGCATCAAAACTGCGAATGTTGATCTCCCGGATCTGATGATCACGGTACCGTTCATGCTGTCGGTTAGTTTCCTCTGTCCGGTAAATATCCTGATAGTAATATTGAGCTTCAGCAGATAAAAAACTGCCTGTGCCCAACAGCAAAATAAATATCTTCTTTAAAATCCGTGTCATCCTTACCTGGTTCAAAAAAGCTACTGGTTATCCTGAGGAGGATAAACCGCTTTGGGCTGTTGATCTTTCTTCTTTTTGGTTTCCTTGTTTCCGGACCGACCGTTGTCAACATCAAAATAATCACTGGCCCGATTATTTTCCTGCTGAGGAGTTGTGGCACCTCCAGGCGGCAGGGGATTGTTAAATTGTATGGGATTCCTCTCCGGTAAAGGTTCCGTCAATTCAAATTTTGCATTGGGGTCTATGCCGGTAGAGTCCGAATGTGCATATACTTTTTTCATGAACAGGCCAAAGATGGGAAGCCCTGTATTGGCCCCCTGTCCGATATGAGTTGAGTTAAAATGCAAAAAGCTATAATTGAAGCCAACCCAGGCGCCTGCAATAAGTTGAGGCGTATATCCGATAAACCACCCATTGGTGTTGTCATTGGTAGTACCGGTCTTGCCTGCCAACTCGCTCTTCAATCCAAACATCCACCGGAGCCTGGCCGCCGTTCCGTTGTTTACTACATTTTCCATCATGCGTACCATCGTAGAAGCAATGGTAGGGTTAATTACTTCATGCTTCTTAGGGGCGAAGTTGGCCAGAATATTTCCATTTTTATCTTCGATACGGGTGATCAACAGCGGTGAGGTCATCAGCCCCTGATTGGGGAATATGGTATAACCTCTCACCATTTCGTAAAGAGAAATTTCCGGAGTACCCAGGGCAATAGAAGGATAAGGCGGAACATCTGATGTTATCAAGATATTATTTTTCAAAAAAGAGGCAAACACCTGTGGAGTCAATTGCTTGATCAGGTAGGCCGCAGCCAGGTTCAGCGACTGCGCCAGCCCCTGGGAAAGAGTAACATAACCACCGCTGGTGCGATCATCATTTTTCGGCGTCCAATGAAATTTAGGAAAGCTGATAGGCTCATTTGGTATTTTCGTTGAAGGAGTAAAGCCATTCATAATGGCCAGGCAATAGAGAAAAGGTTTGATGGTGGATCCAACCTGCCGGGTGGTAAAAATATGATCCGTTTTAAAGTACCTGAAATCCGGGCCACCCACCCAGGCCTTAATGGCACCTGTTTCGGGATCCATCGCCAGGAAACCCGCCTGCAGGGTTTGTTCCAAGTGCTTGATGGAATCCAGGGGGGTCATTTCCACTTTCATGGTATGTGGGAGATTGTTTGTTTCCTGATTCCATGAGAAGGTTAGCATGCTCACTTTCTGCGTTCGGAAAAATTTTTGAATTTCTTCGTCCGTCTTCCCCGCAGCTTTCATTGCTCTGTACCGGCTGCTCCCTTTAATAAACAAATCCATGTAACGGCTATGTTGTTTCCATACCAGCCCGTTTTTAATATCATATTGTTTATCAAATGTTTTCTGAAGCTTGTACAAGTGTTCATCTACCGCTTCTTCCGCATAACGCTGCATCTGCGGATCAATGGTGGTATAAATTTGCAGTCCATCGGAATAGATATTGTAGTTCGTGCCATCCGACTTTTTATGCTTTGAACACCAGTCCTTCATAAATTTCCTGATATATGCACGACAATATGGAGCAATACCAGAGTTTTGGTTGGTTTTATGATAATTCAGTTTAATGGGATTACTCAAAGCCTTCTTTTCCTCCTGGGGAGTGATATAATGTACTTCTTCCATATTGGAGATAACCACATTTCTCCTTCGGAGTGAATTTTTAGGATTGATGCGCGGATTATAAAGTGTATTTCCTTTCAACATACCCACCAGCGTAGCCGCCTCATCAATATTTAAATCTTCCGGTTCTTTATTGAAGAAAGTTAGAGCGGCATTTTTTATTCCTTTTACATTATCTCCAAAACCCACCGTGTTCAGATAAAGGGCCAGGATTTCCCTTTTTGTAAAATTACGTTCCAGTTTTATAGCCAGCACCCACTCATTGAGCTTTTGGAAAGCCCGCACGAAGGGGTTGCGGGATCGGGTGCCAAACAAATTGAGCGCTAATTGCTGTGTGATGGTACTGGAACCCCTCTTGCGACCCGTCAACAGGTAAAATGGAATAGCCAGCGTTCCGATAGGATCAATACCCGAATGTTCATAAAAACGCTTATCCTCAGTAGCCACCAGCGCATTCACAACATGTGGTGAAATATCCTTAAAGTCCACTGCAGTCCGGTTTTGATTGGCATAATAGAATTTACCCATTGGGGTATTGTCGTTGGCATAAACTTCTGATGCCAGAGAGGCTGAAGGATTCTCAAGTGTGGACATTGGCGGCATGTAGCCAATTACACCCCAGTTAATTAACAACAACGTTAAAAAAAAGACGACAATCCCACACAGGACTACGAACCAAAGAAATTTATTTAATTTTCTCATCTGCAAGGTTTAATCAAAGGTTATGCCGAACGCAAAGCTATCAATTTTATAATTTTATCTGTCGTACAGGCTGTTAAATTTATTTATAATGTTTGTAAAAGAAATCCAGATAACCCTTAAAGTCCTGTGTATTGTTTAAAAGAACAAAATTAGACCTTGAGATAAAAAACAGCCGGTAATAAGAAGCGGGTACTTGTGGAATAATGCTTACAGCAGCCTTTTTCTTCAATTCCTGATAGTAAAGCAAAGCCCCTGTTTCATTCTTAAACAACCGAAAGATAAGCACCACCTGGTTGTGAGAAAGCACAAAAGAACTAACCTCAATGGAATCTCCGGCGTGGTTGCTGTGATTGTATTCCGAAAAAGCTTGTAAGGTATTTTTAATCAGGTCTCCATTAATATGATTGAAAGACAGAATAACAAAATAGGGAATCTGCCGCTCTACTTTATAAGGCGTAAGCGGCTTAGCTGCTGCTTTTTGCAGGCTGTCGGCTGCTGCAAGACTGTCTGCACGTTTTTTGGCCAATTCTTTCAGCGCTTCTTCACGGAACCGCTTCTTCTGGAGGCTATCCCCTACCAGATCGGGAACGGGGTTCACTTGATGGGGAAGGTTTTGGGCCGGGGGCTCTTTTCTTGTTTGCACCCGGTTATTATTCGCAATGGCGCTTAAGGCAGGATGAGCTACCGGTTTCTCCCTTTCAGTTCTCTTCTTCTGATCTGTTTTTGCGGGAGCAGCAGATTCTTCCTTTAGCTGGAGGTTCATCAGGTGTTCCACCAGATCATCTTTGTGCTGAAGGGCATTCAGGATACGCCGGGCCTGATCCACAATAGGGGTATCGGCAGCCTCCTCCCGGATGACACGGTTTAGTGCAATTATGCCGGCGCTGTCTGACCGTGTTTTAAGGATCATCATGGCATTAAGAAGATTAAACCGTCCCTTTTGTTTATTTCTGGGATCCAGGTATAAAGCGCTGTCCCGCAATTTGGGAATTTTTCCGTAAGAACCCGTTAAATAGCTGATATAAGCAGAATCGTACAAATGCATAATGGTAGTTGCCAATGTTGTTCCGCCATTATTTGCCGGTTTCTTGTTCAACAAGGCCGCATACCTGCTCGTCCCGAAACGAGATTGGAGCAACTGCTTATAATAAGCTGCCTTTTCGGCATCGGGCATTCTTGAGTATATCAGATATAGTTTATAATACAGATCATCCAGATAGGGGTTTTGTGGATGCCATTTCAACAGGCTGTCAATGGCCATCAGGGTTGCCGTATCCGATTCCAATTGCGTAAAAAAGAGGTTTACATTCCGATGCCGGGCTTTCATTTTCAGGCTGTCGGATGCCTTTAATTTTCCCGGACTGAGCGGAAGGGGATCCAATAACTTTCGAAGCAGTTGACCGGCTTCTCCCTCTTTGGTTTCGGGCTGTGACGCCGTTGCCAGCACCGGCGTTTGTTGTTTGCCTGCAGGCGCTACCGGCTGGTTCGGATGGCTCAGCCGCCAGTCATCTCCAAGTTTCCGGGTTCCCCATTTTGTTTTGAATTCTGAAAAGCCTTGTGCCTTTGCTGTATTGTTATAAAAATACCATCCTCCGGCTGAATTTTTCTTCTCTTCCCGGTCCATCAGGTTCTTGTTATTGAGACCAAAAAGTCCATTTTTTTGAGTCGCAGGACCTTCCAGAATGCGATTGCGTTTTTTACGGATCTTCAGGCTGTCGTTCACAATTCCATTCAGATATTCCATTAAAGAATCCCGGGGCAAAAAAGCCAGCGAGCGCAAACTGTCTTCTTTGCTTATGATATCCAGATTTTTTACCACCTCTGCCAAAATCCTTTGGCGGAGATCAATAACCGGATCCGGAGCTGGCGCCAGGGCCGCCGCGCTGTCATAATAAGCTTTGGCGTTACGATAATCATAATGGTCGTAGAAATAAGTAGCCAAAAGAGAATAGGCCCTGAAATGGGTCTTCGTCTTATTGGGATTGTAATTGAGGCTCTTCTTCAAATATCCGATCCCTTCTCCGGGATACCCCGCCTGCAAGGCCAACTTACCCAAATTATAATATATGATACTTCTGAAGCGGGAATATTTCTCTTTCCTGGCCATTGTCAGCAGAGGTTCGCTACTCCGCCCAAAATCATGCAGGTCACGTAATACCCGTATCCGGGTTTGGCTCAACCGCGCATAAAAATTCATCAGAGGCGTAGGGGAAAACAGTTCTACTCTTCCATAGTTCCCAAAGGCTTCTTCCCATTGTCCTTTTTCTTCGTAAAGCTGAGCCAATATAAATTGCCATCGGGCTTTCAACTGTTTATCGGGTTGTAGTGCAATTGCCTGCTTCAGGGGGCTAAGGGCAGAATCCGGTTCTGCTTCCCGGAGGTAACGCTCGGCTTCTAACGCAATCAATTTCCCCCGAAGCCTTTCCGGTAGCCGGGGGTCTGCCTGAAGAGAATTGAAGAGCGCAGCAGCAGCATCTGGCGCTCCTGCCTGCCTGTAGGCTCTGGTTAGCCAGAGAAAAGCATCGTTTCGAGCAGGTGGGTGTGAGGGATTCTTCTTTTTTTCCGGGCTCACGATGGAAATATTCTTCTCCGAATGAAAAGCCCTGCTGCCAATCAGTTCCGGACGGCCTTCCTCATCTTTTTCACCGTTGTTTTTTATAATATATCTGAAAGCGGCTATAGCTTCGCTGTCCTTTTCTTTAAAAAAATTGGCCTGTCCTATCAGAAAATACAAATCATCAATCCACTTTCCACGTGGATCGTGCACCTGAATACCAATACCCGCAGTTAAAATAACAGAATCCAATCGGCCCTCAAACTGCTGCATATCTTTGACAGTATAAGGATAAAAAGTCAAGACAGAATCATAATTATCCTGATGGATCCGCTGGGCGCCTTCCAGCGCCTCTTTCATTATCCGGTCAGCATTGTAATAATAATTAAACCTTGTAACCAGGTTTTGATACAAACGCCTGCTGAAAGTAAATTTTTTTTTGGAAAGAACATCCGAAGGAATTTCTTCTCCCTTCCACGAAGAATCTGCCTCATTTATCACAATTTTTTGAGCACTTCCTACGTTGGATAATCCAAGTAGGACCATGAAAAGAAGATATGTTCTCTTTAACAAAGGCATGAAATAGCAACGCTAAGGTACATTATTTTAGTATGGTTATTTCTGACTATAGAGATGTTTTGTTATATTTGCAGTAGGTACCTATGTAAAATGCAAATTTATTTTTTTAATTAATAAAAACAATTTTCATGTTTACACGTAAAGAGGAGAGCACGCCGACAAGTTATGATCCGCCTTCTACGCAGGTACCCCATACAAATGAGCCTCCACGCTCCACCACAAGACCCTCCGCCCGCGAGAATGTTATCTCAAGAGGCACCCGGGTAAAAGGCAATGTTTTTTGTGAAGAGGATTTGCGGATTGAAGGCAATGTTACCGGAAATGTTTATTCCAAAGCTAAGGTAACAATCGGTCAGGGCGGTCTGGTAGAAGGAAGAATTGAATGTGTCCGGGGAGAAATTCATGGTACCTTAAAAGGTACACTTACCGTTCAGGACACCTTATCTCTGAAATCAGAAGCCAATATTGAAGGGGATGTGCTAACGGCCCATCTGGCAATGGAACCCACCGTGCGGTTCAACGGAAACTGTACCATGAAGGACAAAATCACCTTGCCCGGCCCACAGGGTACCCAATCAGAAAAGGAAGAGAAAGCTGCCCCTGCTGCCACTACCAACCCACCGGTCAGCAAATTCAGCAATAATTCACCGCTAAAGAAAAATGTCGAAAAGGAAAGGTTCATTGCAAAAAGTTTCCAAAGGTAAAACTGATAACAGTTGGTTGCGTTATACAGGGTTGGCGACTGAAATGCTGGTCTGGCTTGGTGGCGCTACTTTTCTGGGGCTCAAAACAGATCAATGGCTGGGACTGGAACTTCCGGTTTGCCTTATTATTTTTCCATTTTTGGCATTAGCCGTAATTTTGTGGCGATTAATAAAGGTGACTAACAACAAATAAGCAATGGACAGGTTTTACATTATACTTATCGTCATATTTTGCGGCATCAATGGCTTAGGCATTGCCTATTCACAAACGCTGGAAGGCTTGGGGATTGAGCATGTTGCAGGGATGTTGGGAAACGTAGTTCTTGCTGTGGTAACTGCTCTTTCCTATCATTTCAGCATGAAAGGGATCAAGGGCAACAGCCAGCATACCTTCGTGCGGCAGGTTTACCTTTCTACCTTCGTCAAGTTGTTTATTTGTGCAATCGGCATCCTCGTTTATGCTTTTCTGTTTCGGTCTTCTCTAAGTATCGGCACATTAATCTTATTTTTTCTGCTTTATATCCTTTACACCATCCTGGAAACCTGGAGTCTGATGAAGGCTGCAAGATCTTCTTCACAATGATCCTGATTTATGCCAAAAGCAGTTGCCCTGGAATTTCTAAAAAAATATGTGCCTGAGGGGACTTACCCACTTGTGGCCTCTTACCTGACCCGATATAAAGTCAGCCTGACCATTACCCGTCGCCGCAGGAGTATTTTAGGAGATTACCGCAGGCCACACAATGGGCATGGGCACCGGATTTCCATAAATGGAGATTTAAATAAATATGCTTTCTTACTTACCCTGATGCATGAACTGGCTCACCTGCAGGCTTTCGAATCTTATGGACCACACATTGCGCCCCACGGCAAGGAATGGAAACACGTATTCAGGCTGTTCCTCCGGCAATTGGATCTATCTGTCGTATTTCCGGTAGATATTGCCCGGGCCGTACACCATTACATGAAAAATCCGGCGGCTCGTTCCTGCTCGGATGACCAGCTGGTTCGGAGCCTGAGAAAATACGATGCCCCCCGCCCCGGCAGTTGCCTGGTAGAAGACTTGTCAGAGGGAGACCATTTCCTGACTCCGGGAGGCGAACCCTTTCGCCGCGGACGCAGGTTGCGGAAACGTTACGAATGCAGAAGCCTGCGCACAGGCCATCTGTATATTTTCAGCCCTCTGTACGAGGTGCGGAAAGTTACCGAATAACCCTCAGCATAAAAGGTATTTCATGACCTTTCCTTATCTTTGTAACCTCATTTTACAAGGCGTATCTATGCATTGGTATGTACTATATACTAATCCGAGGAGTGAAAAAAAAGTCGCTAACCGGCTGTCAGACAAGGGTTTTGAAGTCTATTGCCCCTTAAGGGAAGAAATTCGATTGTGGAGCGACAGGCGAAAAAAGGTAAAAGTACCGGTTTTTACTTCTTATGTATTTATCCGCCTGGAATCTTATCCTCAGGAACGGACTCTTGTTCTAGAAACACCCGGTGTGGCCCGCTTTCTCTGGTGGCTTGGTAAACCTGCCATTATCAGAGATCAGGAAATTGAAGACATTCATACTTTTCTGGAAGAATGCCGGGATGCCGATATAAACATGCTGTATCAAAAAGGAGATGAGGTTAAAATTGACAAGGGGCCTTTCAAAGAATATCAGGGTATTATAATTGACCTTGACAAACGAAAAGCCGTCCTGAACATCACTTCTCTGGGGCTAACGTTGCGTGCGCAGTTGCCCCTGGCCATGTTGAAGAAACTTTCCCATTAAGAACGGCTTATCTAACTCAAGTCAGAACTGATCAAGCGGATAAACTCACTGCGGGTGGGCTCATGTTCAAACTGCCCACAAAAAGCGGAAGTCGTGGTTACGGAATTTTGTTTTTGTACCCCGCGCATCATCATGCAAAGATGCTTGGCCTCAATAACAACGGCTACCCCTTGGGGATGCAGGGTCTCATTGATGGCATCCAATATTTGGTGAGTCATTCGCTCCTGCACCTGTAACCGCCTGGCATAACATTCTACTACCCGGGCCAGTTTGCTCAGGCCCGTAATATATCCATTAGGAATGTAGGCAATGTGCGCCTTCCCAAAAAAAGGCAGCATGTGGTGTTCACACAAAGAATACAATTCAATATCTTTAACGATCACCATTTCACTATAAGATTCCTCAAAACGCGCGCCGTTCAGGATCGCGTGGGCGTCCATCTGGTAGCCCCGGGTGAGAAACTGTACTGACTTCGCCATGCGCTGGGGTGTTTTTTTCAATCCATCCCGGGAGATATCTTCCCCCAGCGTTTCCAATACCTGCTTATAGTTTTCTACTAGGCTGGCAGTCACTACTTTATCGCTTTTTTCCAATAATTGATATGACATGATAATTAAATAACAGCTTATTTTCCAAAGTATTCAACAAAAATATTCTCCGTTTCAAACAACTTTACCGAATGCAGCTGCACTTCTTTAATATGTGGTTCTAGTTGTTCCCATATCCCGATAGCAAGGGCTTCAGTAGTGCAAATTTTCCCTTTCATAAACTCCACGTCCAGGTTCAGGTTGCGGTGATCTACCTGATCGATCACCTTCTCATTGATGATACGGCTCAGCTTCTTTGCATCATATAGGTAGCCGGTATCTGCATTAATTTCCCCTTTTACAGTAATATAAAGGATATAATTGTGGCCATGCCAGTTGGGGTTGGCACACTTTCCATAAACCTCCTGATTTTTCTCGTCCGTCCACCGGGGGTTATAAAGTTTGTGGGCAGCATTAAAATGTTCGCGTCTCGTAAGAAAAATCATAACCTGAAAATTATTTGACTGCAAAGTTAACATTTTTACAGCATGAACTAATAGAGTGTCCTACATAGCAGAAGGTTACATTTTATCTCTTCCTCAAAAATCTTAATTTTGTATTCTCAAACTTAAAAATTTTTCTTTTGGAAAATAAAACCTTTGACATTGCCATTGTTGGCGGAGGCATAGTAGGCGCCGCCACTTTTTATAAATTGCAACAGCATCACCCGGATTTGAAGATTATACTTTTTGAAAAGGAGCCAAGGCTGGCTGCCCATCAAACCGGCCATAATTCAGGCGTAATGCATAGTGGAATCTATTATAAACCGGGTTCCCTCAAAGCCCAAAATTGTGTTCGCGGCAGAGCCGAACTGGCCGTTTTTGCAAAGGAAAATAATATTCCACACGATGTTTGCGGAAAAGTTATTGTAGCCACGCAGGAATCGGAACTTCCCTATCTGGACAAGATATTCAAAACCGGGTTGGAGAACGGCTTGTCCAATATCAAAAAAATAACACCTGCACAGATCAAAGAACACGAGCCTTTTTGCGAGGGCATCGCCGGTATTTGGGTCCCCTATACCGGAATCATTGACTACGTGGCAGCCACTGAAAAAATGGTTGAACTTGCCCGGGCCATTCAGCCTGAAAGCGAACTTCATTTGAATACTGAGGCTACCGGGTTTGGAAAAGAGGCCAATCTGAACATTCTTCATACGAATAAAGGAGTCTTCAGGTCCCGGTACATCATCTTTTGTGGAGGCCTCCAGGCAGACCGGCTGGCCAGAAAAAACCACGTCCAACTCCAGGAGCAGGTCGTAGGCTTCCGGGGAGACTATTATGAACTTACAGAGAGAGCCAAACACAAAATCAGGAACCTGATCTACCCGGTACCCAATCCGGACTTCCCCTTCCTGGGGGTACATTTTACCCGGATGACCAATGGAGCTATTGAGTGCGGCCCCAACGCAGTATTTACCTTTAAAAGAGAGGGATATGGTAAAAAAGATTTCGACTGGAAAGATACCCGCGATGCATTGGGTTATAGCGGTACCTGGAAGTTGTTTTTCAACAACATGGCTTTTGGCATCAATGAATACCGCCGGGCTTTTTCCAAAAAACTTTTCTTAGAGAATTTACAAAGGCTGATCCCCAGTTTGGAGATGGCGGATATAAAACCCGGACGTTCCGGGGTACGCGCCCTGCTGCTAAATAAACAGGGGGATACCCGGGATGATTTCAAAATAGAATATAAAGATACCAGCATCCACGTGCTAAATGCGCCCTCCCCTGCCGCCACCGCCTCCCTGGCCATTGGCGATAACATCCGGGAAATGGCAGAGGCTCATTTCAATCTGGAATGAAATGCTTATTTCTTTTTTGCCTTGGCAATCGTTTCGTTCTCTTCAATATTTTTCAAATACTTTACCTCTGTTGAAAGCAGTTCTTTTTCACTTTGAACAATCACCATATTCAGGGTTTTCAAATACCGCACAATTGTTATCTGTTGTTCTCCCAGATAAGCCCTGACCACATCATCCAATTCGGGGACGGTTAATTCAGCAATATATTTTTTCCCGGTTTCCATGAATCAAAATTACAGCTTCCAATCGTTTTTTAAGATGTGCAATGGCCCAGCCCAAAGCCAACATCTCTCTTTAAGAGGTCCTCAAGTTTTAACGCCTGTTGCTCCAGTTTTTCCCACAACCCTCTCGCTGTAAGCCGGGGGTCAGCCTCCCGGTATAAGGCTGCCAGGCCGGCGATATGTGGAGCAGACATGCTGGTGCCATCCAAGTATTTATAGATGAGTTTGTCTTTAGCATTCTTTGAATAGGAACTTAATATATGGACACCGGGGGCTACCAGGTCCACTTTTCCACCACCGCTTGCATTAATTCCGCCGTTGGAAAACCGGGCTACTTTCATTTCTTCATCTACCGCTCCCACGGCCATAATCGCATCTGCGTTCGCCGGGCTGCTTACGGGTCTTGGGATTTGAGGCCGGGCGCTGTCATTCCCGGCTGCTGCAATGATCAGGGTATTCTGATCCAATGCCTTTTGTCCTGCCTGTTCAAAGATAGGAGAAGGCTTTTCGCCAATATCTACAGCCGAAGCCAAAGACATGGATATTATACTGAATTTCTTTTCCAGAGCCCAGTCTATGGCATCTATAATGTTGCTGGTTGTTCCAAAGCCATCATCTCCCAACACCTTACCGATAACAATATTTGCCCCGTATGCTATACCATATCGTACCCCGCTGTTTAAAGATAAGTAACCAGCCGCAATCCCTGTACAATGGGTGCCATGTCCATCGCCGTCATACTCCCAGGGTTCTCCGGGAATAAAAGATTTTCCAATGATACTTCTTCCTTTGAAATCTGGATGAGACAGGTAAAATCCGGTGTCTAAAACACATAAATCAACTCCCTTACCCGAATATTTTGAAGCATTTATTCCCATAGCCTCCAATCCCCAGGTTACCTCTTTCGCCTCTACCGGAGCCACTTTATCTCCCTGCAAGACAAGTTCTAATGCTTTAATTTCATCCTGTACAGCCTCAAGCCCTGTTTTAATTTTGTCCAGGGATTCAAACGCTTTACCCGCAGTCTGAAAAACACGATCAGCTTCCCAATGAACAATCTTATTACTACTCATAGAGGAAGCATATACCAGTTGATCCGCTTCTACCTTATCCACAACCGCAATACCAATATTTTTATAAAAAATCCCCTGATCCGACTGCAAAACCTCAGCAGCTCTTACTCTTGCTGACAACTCCTCCGAAGAAGTTAGTTTTACCTGCAATTCATCCTGAACCCGATGCAGGGAGGCTTCCGAAGCATCTGCCAGCATGAGGATATATCGGCCCTCTTTACCACGAATATTATTTTTAGATTTAGCAGATGACATAACCATAGATTTTTTATGCAAAAAAGTCAACGTTGTAAATCAACAATAGCCTTATCCAAAAGCAAATAAATGTCCTTCCCTAAAATAGTAGTTTTAAGCTTTTTATCAACCAGATTAATTTGAGGGTCTTTCATCAATTGTTGCCATAGAATTTCACATTTATCAATACTATCAACCTTAAAAAGATTTTCAGATGTCATGGCTCCCGATTGCAAAAGGTTCAATAACACATTGTTAATAGTAGCTGATGCATCACCCAATTTTTCCCGTACGTTTCCTAAACGTTCCTTTAATACAAATCCTGCTTCATTGATACAATAAAAGGCGGAAAGAATAATATTGTCCCGCTTCCCTGTCCTGATTTTTTCCAACGAACGAGGATTTAGTCCACTTTTAGCCGTTGAAAAATAACTTATCAGCTCATTCATTTTCAGCTCCTCCTTTGTTTCTCCAATCTGCCTGAAAAATTGTCTCTCTCCTTCTAAAAATACAGGAAGCGTCTCCTCCAATTCATAGGATCTTTTTATATACAAACCATGAATCTGGTTCAGCTTTTCGATCTGAGTGGTCAACTCCTTTTGGATATAGTGAGCCAGTAGCTTCATCAGTCAATGATTATTTCTTCAATGGGGTTTCCATTTTTATCTTTGCCGGACTTAATTTGTATGCCCTCATCCACCAATTCTATATTCAATTTTACCATTATTTTTTCCTTGTCTTCTTCCTTTGTTGTGTTGGGGTCAATAAAGATATTTCTCAGGTCTGCTGAAACGGGGGTATATCGCTCCAAAAAAGCTGTCCTTATTATATTATTTAAGACCAGGAGGTTATCTTCCGTACTCGTATCCGCTTTAATAAATCCCACTTTTTTGTGAATCACACTTGATACGTCATGCAGATTAATCTTATTAAGGTCCACCCCTTTTCCCCTGACATATTTCTGATCCGATTTTTCCAGCTGTGCAACAGCCTGTTTAAAGGCTTTGTTATCCAGATCATTTTGTGTCAGGGGATTCAGGTTTAGATTCTTCGCCTCATTTACCTTCTCAATTCGGGAATTTACATCCTGCAGAAAGGCATCGTTATCCATGTTAAAATCATACTTCACACGGTTGTCAATCTCAGTTATTTTAACGGGGATTTCCAACTTTACCGAAGGCATGGTATAGCGCGGCGCTTTAAAATACTTTAGATAATCATCTTTTGCATATTCCTTAGCCGTTTGAATAGCCAGCTTATCTGCCTGCTTACGAGCCTGAATGACCTCCATGTAGAGGTAATTAAGGTAGTCTGATAATTTAACCATAAAGCAGGAAGTTATGCAGCTAAAACACCCAGTACTTTTTCAAGTCCGGCCGGCATTTCATCATTGGTAGCCACTACTTTTACACCCATAGTATATTCTTTCTCAACCTTAATACCCGTGCTGGAAGAGCGTTGATAGGAAGCGGAGACGTTAAATTTAATGGGCCCCCAACCAAAGCCCAGGGAGGCATCTATCCCAAGTTTGTCGCTCACATCTCTTGTGTAAACAGAATTTAATTTTACATGAAAATCAATGGTACAGTTTTCAATTCTAAGGCTTGGAATATTCAGAGTAGAAATAAACGGAACCGTCAGTTTAATATCCTCATCAATATATTCATCCGTAGTATTGGTACCGGCAGGCGCATCTTCTTTTCCGAAGTTGGGGTTTTTGCTGTTCCGGGTATGAGAAAAGTCAACCATAATCAACTTTCCATCTCTGTCAAAACCAACTTCTTTGATGAAATTTACAGTGGCCAGGGAAGCATTGGCCTGAGCCGTTACGCAGGCATCCAGAGGCCCCCCAATTAATTTGTCAAATTCAATACTGCCAAGTTCTGCGGCAAAGTCAGCATTTGAGGCATCACTGACGCTAAAAGTATTGTCCGCCTTTAAATGATCCGTAATGGAGCCAATAATGTCTCCAGCCAGTTTTGCCTGGTCATCCCAGCTGCTTTTGTAATTTTCCTCAATCATAGAAACTACGTTCAATAGTTCCTCTTTTTTTAACTTGGGTAATTCGGCTTCTGTAATCCCGACAATGTTATTATAATCGGAACCAATGACAGATTTAATGTTTTTGATTACCTCTACGATTTCCGCTTTTGTTTTTGAGCTGAAATCTTCCTGCAAAAATTCTTTTAGTGTACGCATCGCTAATAGATTTTAAATGAATAATTAAAAACAGAACATTACCCTAAAAGTATATTGAGGTCAGCCTCCGGGCAACGGCCGTTTAGAATCCCGGAGGTATGAATGAGCAAAAAGGAAGTTTCAGTTAGTATTTTAATTATAGACCGGTTCCGAATGGAGTTCCAATTGGCGGGCTTTAACCTTTTTCACCATTTTTTTCCGGCGTTTGCCTTTGAAGAAATTCAAAATGCTATCCACAACATAATACACACAGGGGACTACCACAAGGGTCATAATCAGGGAACTGGTCAGGCCGCCGATGATTACCCAGGCCATCCCGGATTTCACTTCGGAGCCTGCACCATTGGCCAGCGCCATAGGCATCATCCCCACAATCATGGCAATAGTGGTCATCAGAATAGGTCTGAAACGCTCCCTGCCGGCATCTATTAAAGCCTCTACCAACCCGGCACCTTCGGCTTTTCGCTGGTTGGTAAAGTCCACCAACAGAATCCCGTTTTTAGTCACCAGTCCGATCAGCATGATAATCCCAATGATAGAGAAAACCGTTAATTCATTCATGGTTAATGCCAGTGCCAGGAAAGCCCCAATGATGGCCAGCGGCATAGCCATCATGACCACTAAAGGATAAATGGCATTTTCATATAGCGCCACCATGATCAGGTAAACCAACAATATTCCTATTCCCAATGCTGTAAGCAGGCTGCTAAAGGCTTCTCCCTGGTCCTCTACTTCGCCAGTAAAGCCCCAGGTTACGCCTGATGGCATTTTCAGTTTCTCAACTTTTTCCCTGATTTCCTCTCCAACGGTACCCGTAGGTCGCCCCTGCACGTTTGCCTGCACCGTTATTGAGGGCAGCCGGTCATTTCTTTCCAGAATGGATTCACCCATAGTTTCCTTTATCACTGCAAATTGTCCTAAAGTAAATTGTTGTCCCTGAGGATTGGTAAACACCAGGTTCTTCACATCCTGAACATGTGTTTTATCAAAATCACTGCTCTCTACCATGATATCGTATTCATTACCGTTGTATTTATACTTGGCCTGGTCATTCCCACGGAAAGATGTACCTAAGGCGGCGCCTACCGTACCCGCGTTGAGGCCGAAGGCAGCCATCTTTTCCCTGTTAAGTTTTACCTCAATTTGCGGCTTGGGATTCTTTGTACTAAATTCCGGATAAACGATTCCTGCGGTAGAAGCCACAGCATTCATAATGGTATCTGCAGCCTGGCGTACTTTTGTACGGTCGCTTCCTTTCACCACTAGTTGGATTGGCGCCTGATTGGCTCCTCCCACAATGCTTACCGGAGAGATGGATACTTTAACCCCCGGAATTTGTGAGAGCTCATCTTGTACTTCTTCCCCTATTTCCACATCAGACTTTGTCCGGTCTCCTTTGTCCGTCAGTTTTACATCAATCTGAGCCATGTTGCTGTTGTTACTATTCATCATGCCATCACCAGAAAAACCCACATTGGAAAAGACGGTTACGACTTGTGGATATTGCATGATTTTATTTTCAGCTATCCGTGTCACTTCATTGGTTTTGTAAACAGAAGCCGATGGATCCAGTTCCAGATTCACGATGAACTCTCCCTGGTCTCCCTGACTGATAAAAGCGCCCCCAATGAATCCAAAAACGGGTAAACATAAGGAACCAACAAACAAAACCAACGTCCCCAGAAATATCCAGCGTTTGTGAAACAAGGACCATCTCAACCCGGAAGTATATACATCACGCAGTTTGATCAGTTGCGACTCAAACCAATTATTCATGCGGCTCCAGGCATTTTTCTTTTTCAGATCAGCCAGTTTCCCCCAGCGGGAAGCAAGCAATGGCGTCAGGGTAAAACAAACAATCAGGCTCATCAACGTTGAAAATACCACCGTTAATGAAAACTCCCTGATGATGTTCCCGATCATTCCAGATACCATAGACATGGGCAGGAAAACTACCACATCGACCATAGTAATAGCCATGGCCGTAAACCCTATCTCATAACGACCGTCCACAGTGGCTTTTCGCCTGCCTTTTCCCATCTCCATATGCCGCATGATGTTTTCCAAAATCACGATAGAGTCGTCCACAAGGATACCAACCACCAGCGACATTGCCATAAGCGTCATCAGGTTCAGCGACATCCCAAAGACATACATCCCTATGAAAGTCGGGATAATAGAAGCCGGCAGAGCCACTAAAACAAACGCTGCATTACGCAGACTGTGTAAGAAAAACAACATCACGATCGAAACTATTAGAATAGCCAGCATCAAATCTTCCATCACTGCATTGGCAGAAGCCAGCGTATAGGTTGACTGATCAGTTGCAATTTTAAAGCTCAAATCAATGTTACTATATTGATCTGTAAGAGCCTTGATCCGTTCTTTTACCAGGCTGCTTACCTCTACCGCGTTGGCATCCGTTTGTTTTTGAACCTGAATCCCTATGGCAGGAAGCCCGTTAATGTGGTTGATCATGTCCACATCCGTTTGTCCATCCGTAACGGAGGCCACATCTCTCAAATAGACTTTACCTCCATCGGGTGTACGGCGGATAATTAAATTCTGTAGCTGAGCTGCATTTGTGAATTTGGAATCAAACTCAATGGCGTATTCACTGTTCTGAGTTTCAACTTTCCCAGCAGGCGTAGAAAGGCTGGCTGCCGTTATCACATTGCTGACCTCCGCAATGCTCATTCCATAATAATCCAGCTTATCGCGATTTACTTTTACATTGATCTGGCGTTCATTGCCCCCGATAAGCGTCACCTGTCCAACTCCCTTAATGTTAGACAGTTGAGGTTTAATCTGCTGATCCAGCAAATCAAAAAGTTTCTCATCACTTTCATTGGCCGTCACACTCATCTGAACAACAGGAATATCATCAGATGAAAATTTATTAATCACCGGAACATCTACATCTTTTGGCAGAAGTGGCATCG
Organism: uncultured Chitinophagaceae bacterium; assembly: GCA_964422465.1. Lineage (GTDB taxonomy): Bacteria > Bacteroidota > Bacteroidia > Chitinophagales > Chitinophagaceae > FW021-bin31. The sequence continues at coordinate 7,444 of CAYRBD010000047.1, read as the reverse complement.
CCTGGTTGATCTTTTGCTGCGCCTCCGTCTGCGCCTTATCCACATCCGTACCGTTGTTAAACTGAACCACCACCATTGAGGCGCCTTCCAGAGATTTAGAGGTAATCTTTTTAATCCCCTGCATTGAAGATATGGCATCTTCTATGTTTTTAGTTACATTATTTTCGATCTCCTGTGCAGAAGCGCCCCGGTAGGTCGTTATAATGCTAATTACGGGAAAATCCATCTTTGGAAGCAGGTTGTAGTTTAGCCTGTTGTAACTAAACAACCCGAAGAAAATAAGAACAAAAAAGATAACCACAATAAGCAGCGGTCTCTTGATGGCCAATTCCGTTAGTTTTCTCATCTTACTGTTTATTTATGCATTTGTTTATTCACCTCTCAATTCTTATTTCTCTCCTCCTACGTTCACAATCTTTACGGGAGTTCCTTCGGAGATATTAACCAGCCCTGAGGTAATGATTTTCTCTCCAGGCTGGAGTCCTTTAGCTACAGCAAGGTCATTTCCATAGGTTCCTCCCGGCGTAATGTCCCGGATTTTTGCCTTACCATTTTCAATTATGTAAACCATTGGTTTATCCAGACTTTGAATTAACGCACTCTTGGGGATGAGCATCAAATTCTGCTCACTCTTTCGGTTAAAGTCCACATTCGCAAAACTCCCTGCCATCAGGTGATGTTCTTTTTTATTATTCAGGGCAACTTCCACTTGGTAGTTATGAACATCATCTCCTTTCTGGCTTATAAATATTATCTTCCCGTTAAAAGAAACACCGGGATATACATCTGTAGTTACTGCAACGGGAGCACCCTTTTTCAAGCTGTACACCTCCTGCTCACCGACCATTACATCTACTTTCAGCCGGTTTACTTCCACAATATGACCAAGGATAGTTCCAGGAGAAACATATTCTCCGACTTCTTTCGTTTTTGAGACAATCTGTCCGCTTACAGGTGCCTTTATCTGGTTGTCTGCTATTTGTTTCTTAATCTGATCAATTTTATTCTTTGAATTCTCATAATTGTACTGTGCATCCTGAAAATTCATGGTAGTGGTAGCATTCCCGGCCAAAAGGGCCTTTGACCTTTCGTAATCTTTTTGGGCTTTGTCCATAGCCAGTTGAGCGGCTTCCAGATTGAGTTCCAATCCGGAATTATCTACTGTAGCAAGAACCGTCCCGCGCGACACATAATCTCCCAGCTCAAAGTGGACAGAAGTAAGCTTCCCGGAACTAACCGAAGTAATGTCCGCTTCTTTGTATGGGATCAATGTACCTGATTTGATTAAATTATCACTAACTTCTTTAAATTGAGCAGAGATGGCTGTTACAGGAATCACCACCTCTTTATTTTCCACCTTTTTACTGCTGTCTATAATCTTTTTATTCGCAGCCAACTTGTAAGCAATGCCAGCGAAGACAAGAACCACAATTCCAATAACTATTATTTTCCTTTTCATTTTTTTGATTTTAAAATTTAACAGGAGCGGGAGTTAAAGTTGATTATAATAATTTTCTAAAGTTCCGTTTGCTTTATGTACGGACAGGTCCGCCAGATAATACTGTAGCAGAGATTCTATATAATTGTTCTGCGCCTCTTTATATGAAAGTTCCGCATTTAACAAATCACTTAGGGAAGCCGCACCATGCCGATACTGTAAAGTTGTGTTATCATAAACCTTACCAGCCAGGTCCATATTATCCTTATTGGTAATAATAGTCCTTTGAGCCTCATTGGCTTGTGATTCAGCATTCTGATATTGCAAATTTTGCAAAGACTTGTTCAACCGGTAATTTACCATGGCATTTTTCATATCTATGTCTGCTTCTTTATACTGAGCATTCCGGCTAAAGCCCGTAAAAATATTCCAGGATAATTGAATTCCGATAGCGGAATAATCAAGAAGCGGATTGTACAATCCGGACAATTCCTGTGCAAATGAACTACCCCCATAACGGGCGTACATAGAGAGGCTGGGTATAAACTGAGCTTTTATAGACCGCTTGTTCAGATCATACAATTCAATCTGGGTCTTCTGTAATTGAGATTCCAGCGTACCGGTATAATCAAATTCAGGATAAGATTTTAAGGACGGTGCCTGATGAAGCCAACGGGTGGTGTCCGTAAGCACAATGCTATCCGCAGGCCCGAGACCGATATTATTTTTTAACGTGTTAATGGCAATCTCCAGGCTGTTCCTTGTAGTAGAAATCTGGGATAAAACATTATTCAAGTTCACCTGCACCTGCTGAACATCTACCTTTTTGGCCGCTCCCTCTTTCGCCTGCAACTCTGTCACGTCCAAAATCTTTTCAAAGCGCTCTTTATTACTTTGCAGGAGACTAAGTTTTTTTTGTGCTACCAGAATCTGATAATATGAAGAGGCGATATTGTATATAAGTTCTTCATTATTTTGTTCCTGCTGCAAATGAGCCAGTTTATTGTTAGGTTCATTTGCTTTGATGCCAATTAAAAGCGATTGGTCATAAATTTTTTGATTCAACTGGGCGGTAACGGACGAGTTGTACTGAGTACCAAAAGCCACTCGTTGCTCCTTGCTGTCCGGGCCAAAAGTTCCCGCAGGAATCACGGTTTGTTGTAACTTCAGGTTGTCATCTAGTCCTGCAGTTATACTCACCTGGGGCAAATAGGCAGATAAAGATTCCCTGGCCACCTGATGAGCCCTTTCTACTTTATTGGTATAAACCTGGACGGAAGGGTGGTTTTCCAATCCAAACTGAATACATTCTTTCAAGTTAAATGCGCTTACTTTTTGTTGAGCGTTCCCTCTTATCGCCATCAACGATAGCGGAACAATAAGCAAGATTATTATTGGGGCTTTCATAAGTGATATTTTCAAAACATTAACGGGTTTTTATATAGTTGACAGATCAACTATTAGTCAATATTTCCAGTCGTTTCGTTGCTTTTTTTAACAATTCTAAAATTTCTTTTTTAGGGCGGTCTGACAACGCCTCACCTATTCCGTTTTCAATCTCTTTCACCAGACCTTCCACCTTAATCGCCACAAATACTCCCGTCTCCGTCAAAGTCAATACTTTTCTCCGGGCATCGGTTTTGTCTTTTTTATAGGTCAACAATCCTCTCTTTTCCAAGGCCCTGGCCGTCCTTAATACAGATGATTTATCCCTGTTTATAAGGTCTGCCAGAGATTGCTGAGGCTGCTCTTTAAAATAATAAAGCGTCATTAATACAGGCAGTTGCTCCATCTTGATGGGTACGGAAGAAGACTCTATTTTCTTGTTAGCAGCACGAAACATTGTATTATGCAATTGATGAAACTGGAAGATGAGCGAATCCTCCTTCTTGTGGAGTAAATCCTCTTCCAGAGCTTCACAACATGTCTCTTTTTCTTTTTTCATGGCGCAAAGGTAAATACAGTTGATACATCAACCAAATTTTTTTAAACATTTGTTTAAACCACGTTTTGATACAAAAGTAGGGGGTAGCGGATCCTCTAAAAAACACTTTCCAGCCTAAAAGGGATTTTCTTCGGTAAACAACCTTGTTTGGTCGGTAAGGAGCAAGAGACTTATATTTGTATTCGTTTTGCCATGAATTTCAATCAATTAAAATATATCATTGCGGTGGACCTGTACCGGAACTTTGCCCAAGCGGCTGACAATTGTGATGTGGCCCAATCTACCCTGAGCAGAGAAATACAAAGACTCGAAAAAGAATTTGGCATTATGATCTTTGACCGATCCAGGCATCCCGTGGTTCCTACAATGAAAGGGGTTGACCTTATCAAACAGGCTAAAATCCTCCTTAACGAATATCATCGTTTTATTGAAATAGCATCCAAAAAAGACAACCTTCCTGCCGGAGATTTCCGGTTAGGGATTATTCCGGGACTGGCACCCTATTTGCTCCCCTTATTTACCACCCGCCTCTCAAAAAAATATCCGGAACTAAACCTGAAAATATCGGAAGTCAGTGAGCGGGAAATAGAAGAAGGCTTTAAAAACCAACGGCTGGATGCAGCGTTAACGATTGCTCCTTTTTTCAAATCCGGGTTTTATGAAGATCCTTTATTTGAAGAAAGTTTTGTTTTATATCTTAATAATAAACATCCTCTTTCTCAAAAAAAAATTGTCAACTGGGAAGATATTCCTGTTGATGAATTGATCCTGCAGGAAGGAATCCAATCTTTCCTCTTAAATCAGGAAAATAAAAAAAATGACCTCTCGCTTCTTCCAAAAAAGTTACAAAATGTAGCTTATGAAAATAGCTCCCTGGAGACTATTCGTAAAATTATTGACCTGAACGGCGGATTGACTTTACTGCCCCACTTATCCACTTTGTACATGGGCCCCAGAAGACTGAAGATGGTGCGAGAGATACAGTCTCCTTCTTTAACCCGTACCATCATTTTAATCACCCCGCGGGGGTTTGAAAAGAACCGGATACTGAAGGTAGTAAAAAAAGAAATTCTGGCCGGTTTACCGAAATAGCTCAATCGTTTTTGGCTATATATCCTATCGCCTTTGCCCTATTGATTTCAGCGCCTCCTGCATTTACCTTTGCAGTAAACAATTAAGAAAATAATAGGAGGTATAAAATGACAGAAGTACAAAAATTAGCAAAATTCGTAACCGCATGTCAATACAGCGATTTATCGGAAGCTGCGGTACGAGAATTAAAAATCCGGCTGCTGGATTCTCTCGGTTGTGCCCTCGGCGCATTAAATGGAGAGCCCGTTAAAAAGATCAGAAAGCAACTGGAAGAGTTTGGCGGCAACCCGCTGACAAGCCTGATAGGAGGTGGAAAAACAGCTCCAGACAGGGCAGCGTTTTACAATTCTGCCCTCGTTCGTTATCTGGATTATAACGACAGCTATCTGGCTAAAAACGAAACCTGCCATCCTTCCGACAACATCGGAAGCATCCTTGCCGCCTCTGACTATGCCGACATGGACGGAAAGGGATTTTTAACCGCTCTGGCCATAGCCTACCAGGTACAGTGCCGCCTGAGTGATGTAGCTCCCGTTCGTGATAAAGGCTTTGACCATACCGTGCAGGGCGCTTATGGCGCTGCCGCAGGAGCAGCTTATGCACTTGGACTGGATACAGACAAAACGGCTCATGCCATTGCCATTGCTGCCACGGCCTATAATGCTTTACGGGTAACCCGGACAGGTAATTTGTCTAACTGGAAAGGACTGGCTTTCCCTTCCACCGGATGGACCTCCACCCACTCCACCTTCCTCGCAATGAATGGCATTACCGGGCCGGAAGAGGTATTTGAAGGCAACAAAGGATTTAAAGATTCAATTGCCGGCGATTTTCAAATAGACTGGGAAAAAGAAAACCTGGAAAAGGTAACCGAAACCATAATCAAAAGATTCAATGCCGAAATCCATTCTCAGGCTACACTGGAAGGAGTGAAAGAACTACGGGAACGACATCACATTAATCCGGAAGGAATAGAAAGTGTTACCCTCAATACGTTTGATGTAGCTTATAATATTATTGGCGGAGGAGAAGAAGGAGGAAAGAAAAACATCTCCAGAAAGGAAGAGGCAGACCACAGCCTACCCTACATGATAGCGGTACTTCTATTGGATGGCAATGTATTACCTGCTCAATATCTTCCGGAAAGAATATCCGGTAAAGATGTACAGAGGCTTCTACAAAAGGTAACTGTTCAGGAAAAGAGAAGCTACTCCGATTGTTTTCCTAAAGAAATGGCTTGTGACATCACCATAAAAACAGAGGATGGAGAAACCTTCTCAATAGAGAAAAAAGATTACCAGGGATTCGTTACCCGGCCCGCATCCTGGGACGTTATTATTGACAAATTCAACAACCTTGCGTCCGGTCATGCAGAGGAAGACCTGAGAAAACAAATTATCCAAACGGTTCAACATCTGGAAGAATATAGAATTAAAGACCTGATGACCTTACTTGAAAAAGCAAAAATTTAATCACTTTTAAAATCAAATATCATGAATAACACAAAAGAATTCATCACGAACCCGATAGCCTTTGACTGGCTACAACGAAATGACCGCCCTGCCAAACCACGCAAGGTGGGATTAACCGAAATCCGCGCAGCTTATTACTCCAACTTTGGGCTAAGCTATTTTAAGGACATCCTTGAAATGAGTGGAAACTATGTAGATAGTATTAAATTTGCAGGAGGTTCCTTTACCTTCATGAACCCCAAAAAGATCAGGGAAATGAATGACCTGGCTCATCAATACGGGACGCTTGTTTCTACCGGCGGATTTATGGAATACGTAGTAACCAAAGGAAAGGAAGCTGTTAAAAACTATATCCGGGATTGTAAAGAAATGGGCTTTGATATCATTGAGATATCTACCGGATTCATCTCTATTCCCACAGATGACTGGTTAAGGCTGATTGAAGATGTCCAAAAAGCCGGATTAAAGGCCAAACCGGAAATTGGTATCCAATTTGGCGCCGGAGGAGACACTACGACAGGCGAATTACAGACCGAAGGGACACAGGATGTAAGTTATGCCATTAAGCAGGCCAAACGATTTTTGGACGCAGGCGCTTACCTCATCATGATGGAGTCAGAAGGAGTTACTGAAAATGCCAATCCCTGGAGGGTAGATGTGCCGGCCAAATTCATCAATGAACTGGGACTGGAAAAAGTCATGTTTGAAGCAGCTGATCCGCAGGTATTCAAATGGTATATTAAGAACTATGGACCCGAAGTAAACGTCTTCGTGGACCACAGTCAGATTGTTCAACTGGAATGCACGCGCCAGGGTATCTGGGGAACCAATGATGTCTGGGGCAGGATAGTAACCTATAAGTAAGCTGAAAGCGTAAAGCCTAAAGCTGAAAGCCTGAAACGTAAAGAGTCGGATGTAGAAAAACGGTCGATTTTCACGCACCCGGCTCTTTCTCTTTCTCCATCATACCGGAAGAGGAAAGCAATTCATCAGGAGCAACAGAAAAGAATTTGTAAAACTCCTGCGGGAGCGTCTGTACTGTAACGTGTGCCAGTCCGGCGCCTACCATCTGTATAGCGCGGGCAGCGCTTTTGCTAAGGTCTATCAGCCGTTTATTATTCACTGCCATACGGTCGTTAATTCGCACCATTACCCATTTCCCATTCTTGAGATTAGTCACTTTCACATAGGTATTCAGTGGAAGGGTGTTACTGGCAGCCGTCAATTCTCTGCTGTCAAAACGTTCTCCTGTAGAAGTCTGTTTTCCCTCAAAACCCAGGCTGTAAAAACTGGCAATCCCTGTTCTGTCATAGTGATCAGGATTCGCAGTAATTTTCCTTTGAGCAGAAGCCCCAATTGCGCTCGCTCCACCAATCAGCAACGTAAGAACGAAGGCCAGCACCAGATGTCTATTGGTCATTTTCATAATCAAAAGGCATTTTTTGTATTTCGGCGCGCAAAGGTCGTGCTAAATAATCACTCCAAAAAGGATATTAG
>CAYRBD010000046.1:18857-25644 GCA_964422465.1 uncultured Chitinophagaceae bacterium | reverse complement strand
ATATGTAAAGTGTCTGGTCTAAGTCCAGGTTATTCTTAATATGTTGCAGCATTAAAGTGGACTTTCCAGTGCCCCTTGCACCTTCAATACTGACAGCACGGGCTTTCCAGTTAATTTTTGCTGCCAGGCTCCTGACAAACTTTTGCCGCTGTTGTTGAAGGAGCGCCTGATATTTATTGATAAGATAGTCCACCGTATCGTCAAAGATACGTTTTTTATTATAAACCGTACTTTATACAGTACATTAAAAATTGTCTTTTCTCTTTCCTTTGTGTCTTAGCGCCTTTGTGGCATTTTTTGACTTAGCGAATTGAGTAATGTTCAGGAATTGCTACGGTTGCGCCAGGATTAAACTGACTTAATAGATTTCTTATTTCTTCTCCGTCCTCGTTGATTTTTGCTGATTATACTCGACTTCTGCGTTTATCTGCGTAAGGAAAAGGAGCCTCTTTATACTTAACTTTACACTACTTCAGTTTCCCGCGTAATGCCTTCACGAAGTCGATGGAAACCTCCGCAATATCAGCTGCCTGAGCATCTGAAAGCCCCATTTTGGTTATGAGATTCTTCACCACTTCAGCTTTTCCTTCGGCTATGCCTTTTTCCAAGCCTTCTTTTCTGGCTCTTTCGAGCACCATTTCCCTGATACCCATTGTTTTCTTGTTTTTAGTAATTTCTTTTATAGCTTTATCAAAGTTAATATTATATTCCGAATTGACAAAGCGAATATATAGCTGCAAGAAAATCAACAGGTTATTTATCTTCTTTTTAGGAAATTTCTTGAGGAGCAGGTTTTTAGCCAGTGTGAATTTCAGGTTGAATAAATCTTCATCTGATAACTTCCCTGCCTTGAGCGCCAACAACACAGTAAGTACTACTGTAGCAAAAGGATTTTGACTCTCTTCAAGCGCGGCCTCATCCTGTTCTATAATCTTGTAAGTATTGAACTTAAATGTAACTTCCGTACCCAGGCATTCATATCGGTATGAATCGGGTTTGAATTTTTTATTTGAATCTGTGTAAATGACAAAAGTCGTTACCTGCTTGTCATATTTATCTTTAATTCTGTACCAATACGTAAAAACCCTACTGGCAAAGTCTCTATCCTGATAACCCTGTACTTCAATATGGATCAACAACCACTCCTCTGCACCATCCTTTCTAAATACTTTTACAAGTTTGTCCACAAATTTTGGGGCTTCCCCTTCCGCCGTAGGAAACAATTGTTCCAACTCCTTATCCAGGAACTGGAATCCTTTCTTCATGTCGAACAGCTTATCCGCATCTGGAAAATAGAAGTACAGGAAATCATCGAACAGGTTTTCCAATATTCCTTTCCAGAGAGTATCATCTCTTTTCATTTTAAATGGCTTTCCCTGAATTTGAACCGTATAGCGAGTCAGGGCTTGTCAGAGGCAGCCGCTTCCAAGCTCTTCTTATAAAACGCAAACGCTTCTTCCAGCCCTTCCTTCATTTTCCATCGGGGGTTATAACCAAATAATTTATTGGCCTTTTCCACATCAGCCAGACTGTGCTTAACGTCGCCGGGGCGTTCTGGACCATAATCTGCTTTCCGGTCAAAACCAGCCAGTTTGCTAATCCCATTCCAAAGATCATTGAGAGTGGTGCGGTCACCGCAAGCAATATTTACCGCTTCATGCTTCTTTAAGTCTGAAGTATTCAAAAGCCCCCTGATATTGGCTTGCACTGCATTTTCAATAAAGGTAAAGTCTCGAGAAGTTTCACCATCTCCATTAATGGTAGGCACTTTCCGGTCAATAGCAGCTTGCATAAACAGGGGAATAACAGCGGCATAGGCGCCATGAGGATCTTGTCTTGGACCAAAAATATTGAAATAACGTAATCCAATGGTATGAAAACCATATACCTTAGAAAATACATCCGCATACAACTCATCTACCAACTTGGTAACGGCATAGGGAGACAATGGATTTCCTTCATTCCCTTCTATTTTGGGTAATTCCCGGCTATCTCCGTAAGTAGAAGAAGATGCGGCAAAGACCATTCTCTTTATTGATTTTTCATCCCGAGCTGCTAACAGCATATTTAAAAATCCACCCACGTTTACTGCATTACTGGTCAGTGGATCATTAATAGAACGAGGTACAGAACCCAACGCGGCCTGATGAGACACGAAGTCCATTCCGGATATGGCCTCCCGGCAGGTTTCCAGATCACGGATATCGCCTTCAATAAGTTCAAAAGCCGGATTATCCTTAAAAAGATCAGTGTTGGCCCGGAAGCCTGTAGAAAAATTATCCAATACACGAACCTTCTTAGCGCCGTATTTCAATAAATATTCTACAATGTTAGAACCTATGAACCCGGCACCTCCAGTAATGAGGAAGGAATACACCGATAAATCGGTTTGATGATAATTTGTGTTGTACATTTTTTTAGGGATTAGGAATTAGGGAGTTTTCTTACTTTTTCGAAAATTAATCAGACCACTAAGCATTTTCGCTATTTCAGTAAGCTCCTTCTTTAGATATTCAAATTTTTCTTTACCCAAATATTCTAAATTATATGAAATTAACAACTGAGTATCCACTTCCATCAAACTGGAAAGGGAGAAGTAAAGCAATCTGATGTAATCTTTATTGCTTTGTCGGGCAGCGCCCTCTGCTATATTAGAAGGAACGGAAACCGCCGCTCGCCTCAATTGGTTAGTAATGCCGTATAATTCTTCTTTAGGAAAACATTTTGTTGTATCATAAATCTTAGTAACAAATCTTATTGACCTTTGCCAAACTATCAAATCCTTATGAACTTCCATGATATTTGTTCTTTGGGGTTAGGGATTAGGAAATATCCTTGTCCCTATTTCCTATTTCCTGTTTCCTTGTCCCTATTCCCTGTTTCCTTGTCCCTCACAGCCTTGCATCTGCCACTCCTTTCTCCAACATCCCTTTCACATCATAAATCACCTTATCTTCCTTACATAAACCTTGCAGATCCAACTTTCTAAATTCATTATGAGCCACAGCCAGGATAACGGCATCATAATCTCTAAAACCGTTTAATTTCTGTATAGTTTCCCAACCATATTCACGTTTTACTTCTTCCGGATTGGCCCAAGGGTCATAAATGGTAAGGTTGGTTTCATAATCCTTCAGCGTACGGAGCACATCTACCACCCGAGTATTGCGAACATCCGGACAGTTTTCTTTAAAAGTAATGCCCAACACCAGAATGTTAGCTCCTCTGACCCTAATATCTTTTTTCACCATTTGCTTCACTACTTCTTGTGCAATATACTCCCCCATACCATCGTTCATACGACGTCCTGCCAGAATGATTTCGGGATGATAACCTGTCTGTTGAGCCTTTTGTGCCAGGTAATAAGGGTCTACCCCTATACAGTGCCCACCAACAAGACCGGGCTGAAACGGCAAGAAGTTCCATTTGCTGGCAGCAGCCTCCAGAACGTCATTAGTATCAATACCCATACGATTAAAAATGCGGGCTAATTCATTCACGAAGGCAATATTGATATCCCGCTGGCTATTCTCAATCACTTTTGCAGCTTCCGCTACCTTGATAGAAGAAGCTTTATGAGTACCCGCGGAAATCACACTATTATACAATTGATCTACTTTCTCAGCCACTTCAGGAGTTGATCCCGAGGTTACCTTTTTAATCTTTGCAACGGTATGTTCCTTATCTCCCGGATTGATCCGCTCAGGAGAATAACCTGCGAAGAAATCTTTGTTGAACAGCAACCCGGAAACCTTCTCTAAAACAGGAACACACTCTTCCTCAGTCACTCCGGGATATACGGTCGATTCATATACCACAATATCTCCTTCTCCCAAAACTTTTCCTACAGTTTCACTGGCTTTATAAAGAGGGGTCAAGTCAGGTGTATTATTCTCATCTACCGGAGTTGGTACTGTAACGATATAAATGTTACAATCCTTGATCTTTTCAAGATCATTGGTACAAAACAAGCCCTTGGGTCCTGAACCATCGGAAAGTACCGATTTTAATTTATCACCAGAGACTTCAAGAGTATGATCGGTTCCCTGGTTCAATTCTTGAATACGGCTTTCATTAATGTCAAACCCAAAGGTTTTGTATTTTTTCCCAAACTCTACTGCGAGTGGAAGGCCCACATATCCAAGGCCTATGACTGCGATTTTATCCATATCAGTTTTCAGTTGGCAATTTTCAGTTGACAGAGTGCCGGTGGCTTTGTGCTTTTTGCTTTCAGCATTCAGCTTATAAAAGCATTCAGCTTATAATACGGCTTCGCCGCCGTCAGTCCCATTTTTTTGAGGTGACCAGATTAAAACTTTATGTAAACACATCCTGACCTTTTAAAAAAGGTCAAAATTTCCGGTTCAAAACATCCGGTATTTGCATCACGACGCCTCCGGACTTTTCGCCGGCAAAGGGGTTGGCAAAAACCGTACCATTAGCTGCCTTTCAGGCTGTCTTTTATCTTTTGATATACGGATACCTCTGCATGGCCGTCCTCCGCATAATAATAGGAAGAACGATAATCACCATAACCATAACGATAGGTATCCCTTGCCTTAATTCCATTCAACACAATCCCGGGTCGGGGAACTTTCTTTTCCCGATACAGAATATCTAACATCTTCACCTGATCCCTGGAAGTATGACTGTGACGAATAGCATAAAGGGTAGTATCTGCATATTTACCCAACACCTGCGCATCGGCAACGATGCCTATAGGAGGGGTATCCAGCAGGATATAGTCAAAACGTTCTTTAAGAAACTCAATAAGTTGGTCCATTTCCGGCTGCAGCATAAGCTCGGCAGGATTGGGAGGCACGGGACCGCTGTTGATAAAGTAGAGGTTGTGCTCTCCAAAAGTAAGTTCATCAGGCAGTTCCTCCAGGGAAGCTTCTCCTGAAAGATAGTTGGATATCCCGGGATGCACCCCATGGTCGAGGTTGAGGTATCTCTCCAACTTGGGCCTGCGCAGGTCCATGTTAAGCAAAACCGTCCGTTTCCCCAGCAAGGCATAGGTCATGGCCAGATTGAGGGCCACAAAGGATTTTCCTTCTCCGCTCATACTCGAAGTAATGAGGATGGTCTTTTTGGTTCCCCCGCTCCCGAGGACAAAATTCAGGTTGGTACGCAGGTTTCGGAATTGTTCCGAGATCGGGCTACGAAGACCCGACCGCACCACCAGGGTAACCTTCTTCTTGCTGGTCATGATCTCCCCATAAATGGGCAACTGCGTAATATTTTCAATGTCTTTGCGGGAAGTGATCTTGCGGTTGAGGGTTTCTTTCAGATACAACATCCCTCCCGGGACAATCAGGCCAATCAAAAAGGCCGCCAGATAAATTAATTTCCCTTTGGGAGAAACAGGAGCAGGATTTACCAAAGCCGGATTAATGATGGTGCTGGTGTTTACGGACGCCTCTTTAGTGATAGAGGCTTCCTCTCTTTTCTGCTGAAGATAATTGAAAAGCGCCTGCTTGACTTCATGCCGCCTTTTGATGGCGAGGAATTGTTTCTGCAACTCAGGGACCTGCCTTATCCGGTTTTGAAAAGCGTCATTCTGGTTCTCCAATCGCTGGATACCGATCTTTACGCCCTCCTGGAGGTTTTGTACATTCTCCTTGATACTGGTTCTTAGCTCACTAATCTGATGATCCAAGGTTACAATTAATGGATTACCCGGTTTAGCGCCGGCCTGTACCTGCTGAGAGCGGGTTAGTTGCGCGGTATTGTATTCCTGAACAAGCCGCAACAAGGTTGGATCCGCTATGCCCAAAGTAGAAGGGACAAGCGTGTGGTTCTCCTGCGGCTGCTTCATATACTTCTCTATTTCCTGCAGGATGCTTAGCTTGAGCTGGCTCTGCGTCAACTGTTGATCCACCTGGCTGGCCTGGTCCAAAAAAAGCTTACTTTGCTCGTCAATATTGGCCATCCCGTTTTGACTCATGAATTGCGCCATGTGGGTTTCTACAGCATTAAGCTCTCCCATCAGGGAATCAAGGCGGGTGGTTACAAAGCGAATGGTATTGGTTGCCATTTCATTTTTTTCCACCAATCCGGCCTTCTGATACTCCGATAATAAGGTATTGAGAAAATCTTTCCCACGTGCGGGTACGGTGGTCTTAATCTTCAGAATTAGCGAAGAAGAGGTTTTGTCGGTTTGTGAAATATCCAGTTTATTGACATAACCTGCAACCGTATTGTTCAGGGGAGAAGTGGTTACATGAAGAGTTTGGTAAATGCTGTCTGAGCCCTGCGGATTTATCCGTATCATAAAGTCTCCCGAGCGCAGATGAGCTATTTCTCCGGCAGGCACGGTAACACTACCGTTATCATCCGATACTTTAAAACGCTTGTTGTCCCTGGTAGTTACCGTCAATTTTACCGGACTAAACTCCTTTTTAAAGGTGATGGGACTTACCAGAATAGGGGATTTTTTATATAAATCTACCAGAGAGGCTTTAGAACCTGCATCCGGTATATAAACAGTTTGCAGGCCCAGCTTTTTGACTACCTGCCCCACCAGGGGATAGGATTTCAGTACGACAATCTCATTCTGCAGGTTGGAAGTTCCGGATAAGAGGGTAAGCTGGCTAAGAATATCATCCTGGATATTGCTCACCCCCCCTCCTTTTTCATCCTTTATTTGAAGCGTTGCATCCACGCTGTACACCCTGGGAGTTGTACGAATGTAAATAAAAGCGGCCACCAGCGCCAATATCAGCCCGATTGCAAACCAATACCAGTAACGCAATCCTTTACGAAGAATGGCCATTACATCAACGGA
>CAYRBD010000046.1:0-18757 GCA_964422465.1 uncultured Chitinophagaceae bacterium | reverse complement strand
TGCCTGGTCTGAATTCCATACTTTTGATTTCCGGGGTTCCACATACACTACATCATTTTGCCGAAGATGATAATACGGCGAATGAAACAGACTCTCGGAATTATTTAAATTGATCCGGCCATAGCTCCGGACCCCGTTTTTCTCACGTACAACCATCACATTGGTTCGTTTTCCGAAAATCGTCATATCCCCGGCCAGCCCAAGGGCCTGCAAAAGGTTAATCTGTTGATTGGGAATGGTGTAAGTTCCGGGATGAGTCACTTCTCCCAATATCGTAATTTTATAGTTCAGGAACCGGATGTTAACCAGCGGATGGTCTAAATATTCTAAGAGGCGATTTTGAATCGTATCCTGTGCCGCAACCAGGCTAAGCCCCTGCATACGAAGTGTTCCCAAAACCGGGAAGTTGATGTTGCCGGAAGAATCTACCAGGTAACCCAGCGTCCGGTCGGCCGCACGGCCATACAAACTTCCAGGAGTAGAAGTAGCGCCGACCAACTCCCCCGCAGAGGTACTGGTACTCAGAGAAGTCTGATTAAACATGGCTGCGGCAGAAGCATTGGGACTGCTCACCTGTATCAGCAGAATATCATCCGGCTCAATGGTTGGAGAAACAGGGATGGAATCTATTGCTTCCCGGGTGGTGATCACGCTGTCTCCGATATTTTGAAAGTAGGCAATGTGCTTGGTAGAGGTGCAGGCAGATAGTAATATCACAAGAAGAAAGGAGAAAGAACTCAACCGCAGAATAGTACGCATATAATATTTTTTATAATACCTTCTGTACAGAATGGGCGCAAAGGTACATTAAGTTTGGAAAAATCGGTAACTTTTCTACAAATGGAATGCCACAAATTAGTAAAAATAATTTTAAAATCCCAAAAGGCCCTTTTTACAAACCTTTCAACAATTTATTGTAACTTTTTAACTCGTTCATCCGTCTTATCTTTAAAATCGGCAAATGGAATCATTTTTAGGATTAGGAGCTATCTTTGACACCTGTCTCTTAAAGCCGGGGAACCGGAAACAGCAACTGAAATGACGGAAAAAGAGTACAATGTTTGTGTGGATCAATATGCCGACAGGCTCTACCGGTTTATTATAAAAAATATCAGGCTGGAGGAAGAAGCACGCGATATTGTGCAAAACAGCTTCGAAATCCTGTGGAGGAAACATCAAAGTATCTCCTTTGAAAAAGCCCGCTCCTATTTGTTTACTACCGCTTACCATAACCTGATCGACCAGGTTCGTAAGCAAAAGAGAATAGAGCAGGTGGAACAGTTGCCGGAAAAAGCAGAAATGGAGGAAACAAATGTCGATTTAAAAAGAGTTCTGGAAGAAGGGATGAGCAGGTTGAAAGAAATCCAGCGTACCCTGTTGATGCTCAAGGATTATGAGGGATACAGCTATAAGGAAATTGGAGAGATTACCGGCCTGAGTACGGATCAGGTGCGGGTGTATCTTCATCGGGCCCGGTTGAAAATGAAAGCATATCTGGTAAAAATGGAAAATGTATTATGAGAATTATTAATCAAAATAATTATGAGGAGTACCTGCTCGATTACGTAGATGGGGAATTAAACGAAATCGAACAGGCTGCCCTTTTAGAATACATACATCTGCACCCCGAGGTAGAGGGAGAGTTGTGCCTGCTACAGAAAACCAAGCCGGAAACAAAAGAAGAAATTCCTTTACCCGATAAACACCTTCTTTATCATTCCACTCCCGCTATCGCTTCTAAAAAGGTCTCCTTTCGTTCCAAAAGGAGGGTACTGGCAGCTGTTTCCATTGCCGCCAGCGTGGCTTTGATCGTTTGGTTTCTCTTCAGTCAACAAAATAACAGGCCACCCTATTCAGATAAGGCCATCGTAAAAGCTGAACAGACCGTTCCCTCCTCTGATACTACCAGGGAGGAGGCCGCTAAAAACAGCCGGATTGAAAAAACTGCTGAAAAACCTCAAAAGGGGACTTCCGGCAAACTGGCTACCCTCCGCCCAGCACAACCAGCCAGATCAAATCCAATAACCAAAGAACCCTTACGGACAACACAAGATACTCCGCCGGCCCCGGAGGCGCTGCAGCCCGCTATCCGGGAAATCCCTTTGCCCCCCCTCCGGCCCCGGGAACTGCAAATAGCCAAAGTAGAAGTAAATACCCTTAAGGTTGCGGAAAAGCAGGGGAGTTTATCCCCCGGAGAGGAACAGAACCTCACACGCAGCTATCCCCAACAGGCCATTACCGGCCCTTTGAAACAGTTGAAAGCCCGTAAAGAAACCCTGGACAGCTCGCTTACGGATAAAGTCTTTGCCTTCCATGATAAATGGTCTCACCCCTTCAAAGCGCTTAATATAAAGGAAGTAAAAATCGGAGGCCTGTCGATCGTATTCAATTAATCAATGACGAATTATCACAAAATACAAATTAATAAAAATGAAAAACAAACTTTTTTTAATACTACTTGCCGCCGCCTTCTCTCATCCGGCCTTTTCGCAAAACAAAGATACGGTAAAGGTAGGACCGGTTACGGTCATCCAGTGTAAAGACTGTGATAATGAAAATTCCGGTAAAGTTACCTCCGTAAAGATTGGTTCCGATAATAAGGATAAGAAAACCGAAAATGTAAAATTTAGCTGGTTTGGATTCGATATCGGAATCAACAGCTATGTGGACAAAAGCGCTTACGGCACGGATGAGGTCAATGATTTTGTACGGCTTGGCCCAAACAATCCTGAAGCCACGGAGGACCTCTTCTCCCTCCGTACCATCAAGTCGGTGAATGTCAATATCTGGCCTCTGCTGGTAAAAGTCAACCTGATACAGCATGCCGTAAACCTGAAAACAGGGTTTGGCATTGTCATGAACAACTACCGGTATGCCAAGGATCTTATTTACGTCAATGAGCCGGACAAGACCTATATCCAACTGAATGAGACTCCTTTTAAAAAGGATAAACTCTTTACCGAGTATCTGACGGTACCGGTACTCCTGAATTTCAGCAGCAATCCAGATCATGACTCCAAATCTTTTCACTTTTCCGCGGGTCCTACCTTCGGGCTCCTGGTAAAATCCCGCACCAAACAGAAATTACCGGGTGGAAAGAAGATAAAAGGCAATTATCCTTATAACCTCGAAAAGTTCAGAACCGGCCTGCGGGCAGAGATAGGTTATGGCCCGGTTAATTTCTACGGATCTTACAGTTTTACGCCCATTCATAAATACGGGCTGGAGCAGTACCCTTTTGCCATAGGGCTTTCTCTGAACTGGTAAACCAAAATTTGTTAGTTTTGCAGTTCATTAAAGAAGCTAAAGAAACTTATGAAAAGAATAGTTATCGCGTTATTGGTAGTGGTTTCAGGGTTTTATTCCTGCCAACAGGGCACAGAGAAGGGAGGCTTCACCATAAACGGCAACCTGGAAGGATTAAATGATTCTGCATTCGTGTATTTACGATACCGGGTGAAAGATTCCGTTCATATAGATTCATCTCTGGTTTCTTCCGGCCAATTCAACTTTAAGGGAACTGTAACGGAACCGGTTATCGCACTTTTTTACGAAGCCGGTCTCCGGCATTATACCCGTTTTTATCTCGAAAATTCGGATATCCATATTACCGGGAACGCCGATTCTCTTGATCAGGCAAAAATCACGGGTTCTGCAGCTCAGGAGGACTACGAAGCATTGAATAAGCAAAAGGAAACTGTATCCCAACGCCAGGAAGAATTGTATAAAGCCTATGGCAAAGCACGCGACAACAACGATGAAAAAACCATGCAAAACATCGAAACCCAATTGGATTCCCTGAGCAAGGAAAGCCACAAGGTTTCCATTGATTTCATTCAAAAACATCCTAAAAGTTATGTCAGCCTGGGAGCGCTCAGTCAATTGGTTTACAGCACGGATTACAAAGAATTAAAAAGCCTTTTTGACGGGCTGGATTCATCGGTTCAGCAGTCCAAAACCGGGCAAAAGATGGCCAAACATCTGGAGATAATGGCCAAAACAGCCATTGGACAGCCCGCGCCTGCCTTTTCGCAGGATGATTCTACCGGTCATACCGTGAGCCTATCGGATTTTAAAGGCAAATATGTACTGATTGATTTCTGGGCCAGCTGGTGTGGCCCCTGCCGGGCTGAGAACCCCAACGTAGTAAAAGCATATAACAAATATAAAGATAAGGACTTCACCATCCTGGGGGTTTCCCTGGATGAATCCAGGGCCGACTGGCTAAAGGCTATCCACCACGACGGACTGGTATGGACTCAGGTATCTGATCTGAAAGGTTGGAAAAATTCAGTGGCCACTCAATATGGTGTTCGTGCCATTCCGGCCAATTTCCTGCTTAATCCCGATGGCGTCATTATTGGACATAACCTGCGCGGCGAAAAGTTGGAAGATAAATTGAAAGCGGTTCTGATGAATTAAAAAATTCATATATTGAAGCCTCATTTTATTGATTTCGTTTAATTAGACCCGATGGAAGCGCCCAAGTGCCTTGAGTGCGGTTCGGTCATCCGGGGCCGCACAGATAAGAAATTTTGTAACGACCAATGCCGGAACAGCTATCACAACCGCATGAGAAGCAGAGTGAGCGCTATGGTACGGCATGTAAACAAGATATTGAGAAACAATTACCAGATCATGAAAAAGCGCGTTCCCGGAGACCTGGGGAAAACAACCGTTCAGGGGCAGGATTTACGATCGGAAGGCTTCAACTTCTCCTATCACACCCATACTTACACTACAAAAAAAGGGCATACCTATTATTTTTGCTACGAATTTGGCTATATGGCGCTGGAGCAGGACCGGTATATACTTGTAAAACGAGAGCCTGCTCTATGATCCAAAACTTTTTTCTTCCGGCGCCTACCTTTGATTCCGCTGCCTGGCTGAAGCCTGTTGTTGCTTCTGCATTTCTTCCATCCGCTGCATCAGCTTGCTTTTTTGCGGTTTTTGCTTCTTCTTGGCCTGTAGCTCGGCATGGATTTTTTCATCATCAATGATAAACTTCTGGATAACCAGTTGAATAATCAGCGTGATCAGGTTAGAAATAAAGTAATATAGCGTTAGCGCAGCGGCCATGCTGTTAAAAAATCCCAGGAAAAAGATCGGCATCATGTAGGGCATGTACTTCATCATCGGGTTGTTCTGACCGGCTGACATGGAAGTCATATTGGTGTTGTACAGGGCCATGAACAAGCTGGTGATGGTCATCAATATCGTCAACAAACTCACGTGGTTGCCATACAATGGAATATGAAATGGCAGTTGCAGGATGGAATCATACCGGCTGAGGTCGGTTATCCAGAGGAACGACTGATGCCGCACCTGAATAACACTTTGAAACAAGCAGTATAACCCCGCGAAGATAGGCAGTTGCAAAAGCATGGGCAGGCACCCGCCAAGCGGGCTTACCCCCACCTGCCGGTACAGGTTCATCTGGGCCATGCTAAACTTTTGCTGATCACCCTTGTATTTCTCTTTCAGCTCATCCAACTCGGGCTTCAGGGCTTTCATTTTGGCCTGAGAAAGGTAACTTTTATAGGTCAATGGAGAAATAAGCAGCCGGATCACAATAGTCATAAAAATAATGACGATCCCCCAATTACCTCCGAAAATCTTCCCTAAAAATATGAACAGCGGGAGAAACAACCACTTGTTGATGTATTTGGCAAAAGTATAAATACCATACCCCAGCGGCACCACATTCTCCAATCCCATATGATAAGACTTCAGGACGTAGTAGTCATTAGGCCCGTAATAAAGCTGCATGGGGAAGGAAAAATGGTCCGAAGGCGCATAGGGCAGATCAAAGGTTACATCCAGCCTGGCAATATATCCGGTACTGTCCTCATCCTTACTCACTTCACTTTTATAAGAAACCTTTGAGAAATCCTTTTTCCCGATTAGGGTGCGGTTGAAAAACTGCTGCTTGAAACTCAGCCATTGGATCTTTTGATCCAGGTCTTTATCGGGATGACGCTCCAGCGTCCAGTAATCCAACTCATCATTGTTCACACCATAATAAACCTGGGTATATCTTTTTTCAATTTCGGGGTCTTTTTCCTGCTGATTAGCCTGCATGTTCCAATGAAGCCTGATCGCCCCATTTGTGGGGGAGATGAGCCCCTGCAGTCCTACGGCCTGAACATTAAAATCCAGCATGTACTGATCCGGATGAATCACGTAGGTATATTGCAAATAGTGGTCTTTGTTTCCGGCATACAAGCGGTATTCTACCTGCTGAGTGCTGTCCGGCAGCATCTTATTGGAGATCAAATCAAAATTCAGGTCAGAGGTATTGATCAATTTTTGGCTGGTCGTCAAAAACTGGAGATTCAGATCATTATAGGGACCGCTGACCAGTTGAAGGGCAGAATTATTATAAGATTCAAAATCATTCAGAACCACCTGCTTTGGGCGGGCGCCCTTCGATGTAAAAGTAATCGTAAACAGCCCATTGCTGAGGGTAATTTCCTTTTCGGGCGTGCCGGCGGCATCCGCAAAAACACCATATTTTTCATTACCGGATGGGGTTAAATTTGCTCCTTCCTGTGTAACGGGTTTGGATTGGGCAGCAACCAGAGAATCGGCAGATTGAAGCGTATCCGTTTTTGCAGCAGCAGAAACCCCAAGGGAATCGGCAATTTTTTGTTGAACCAGGGCAATGGAATCTTCTTTGGCCTTTTTAGCCTTCATATAGGATTCCTCTGATTTCTGATTATAGAAAATATAACCGATTAACAGGGCGCCCAGGATAACAAAACCGATGAGGGTGTTTTTATCAGAATTCATGTACTGGTATTTGCGATATTTGATTCAAAAAAGCCAGGGTCTTTCAATGAGGGTGCAAAGGTAAAGAAAAAATGGCTCAAAGCTGAAAGCTTAAAGCCGAAGGCTGGTCAGGAACTGCAACGTGTCCACTCCGTCTGCATAATCATCCAGTTCCGGCTGCTGGGTTTTACCAAAAGGGAGGTATCCATGACCTACAACGCACTGCAAATCATCATTCCCCTGAATTGAAGCGTTTAAATCCCCTATATCTTTATAATACTCGTAATTCACTACTCCAACGGGAGAAAAAGGGGTTTCCGCCGATCTTAACAAAACAATATCGTTGGTCATATAATATTCCCTGTTTAACAACAGCAAAGACAACTGATAATCAAAGTTATTTTTATAATGGTGAAAGTCTTTCAGGAACCGGTATTTATTCATTGCTTCCAGCACCGGGACAAAATCATAACCTTCGGGAACAAATACTTTGGTTACGTTACGACATCCCCGGCCAAAGTATAGCAAAAAATCATCTGCCAGCTTTTCCAATTCTTCCGGAGTTTCCTGGCCGTCAAGTATCGCCACGGAGGTCCTGTTTCTGCGAATGATGTGCGGATACCGGCCAAAATACTGCTTAAAATAGCGGGCTGAATTGTTGCTGCCCGTTGCGATATAGGCATCACAGTCCCTGAGCATATCCGCTGTTGTAAGATATTCGTTCACCAGGGGTTCCCATTCGATCAGTTTATCTATAAAATGTGGAATGAGAATCTTGTCTTTTGAAGATACCTTTAAAACCATTTTGCGACCGGACACAAAGCCACACAGCAGGTCATGAAAACCTACTGCAGGAAGGTTCCCTGCCATGACAACACCTACCTTTTCTTCGCCGGCCCCGGTTTCCGGAATAGGGTACCCTGCTATCCACTGTTGCAATTTTTCTGCATCCAAAAAGCGGGAGCGGATTTCGTCCATAGCCGCCTCCACGAATTCGGGAATAAACCAACTGTTATAAAGAGTCGCTTTTTCTTTAATATTTAACCATTCTATTTTTTGAGAACCTATGTAATTGCCTAACTTTGTAAGTAAAGTGATCCGTTCCTTTAAAGGTAAATTCATTTTTCTGGTAATTCTGCTTTTAGGGTAAGAAGTTGTAATTTTGTTTTTGCAAAACTATCGAATACTTAAATCAAACTGAATTTTATCATGGCTATTATTATAACAGACGAATGTATTAATTGTGGAGCCTGCGAGCCGGAGTGCCCCAACAATGCCATTTACGAAGGAGGGGTAGAATGGGCAATGGAGGATGGAACCACTGTAACCGGAGAATATACCCTGATGGACGGGACCACCACAGACGCTGCCGAGCGCCACGATCCGGTTAGTGATGATATCTATTATATTGTCCCGGATAAATGCACCGAATGCCAGGGTTTTCATGAGGAACCGCAGTGCGCAGCCGTATGTCCGGTAGATTGTTGTATTCCAGATGAAAACCATGTAGAAAGCGTAGAGGAACTATTGGCCAAAAAAGAGAAAATGCACCTTTAAAAAAAGTTCTTCTTTTATCTTAAAAATGTATGACAAAGACCATTGCCCTCCTGGCCGGTGGCTATTCGGGAGAATATGACATCTCCATTCAGAGCGCTGCCACTATAAAAAAGCATTTAAATGCAAAAAATTACCGAGTCTTTACCATCCGGATTACCCCTGAAAACTGGATTTATACAGGACCCTCCGGAGAAGAAACGGCGATTAACAAAACTGATTTCACCCTGCCTCTTCCAGATGAGGTTATCCATTTTGACGCTGTATTTTTAGCTATTCACGGTTCACCGGGAGAGGATGGAAAACTTCAGGGATATCTTGACATGCTTCGTATCCCCTATACCGGATGTGGGGTAGTTACTTCTGCTCTAACCTTCAACAAGAGTTTTTGCAACAAAGTAGTGGCCGCTTTTAACCTGGTAAAGGTATCCAAATCCGTTCATCTTTTTCATCATATTCCTTATGATATAGACAAGATTTACAAAGGGCTCAGGTTCCCTGTTTTTGTGAAACCGGCAGAGGGAGGGTCCAGCCTGGGCATCTCTAAGGTAAAGGAACAAATGGAGATGGAAGGCGCTATTCAATTGGCTTTTGAAACAGATCACCAGGTGTTGATTGAAGAATTTGTAAAAGGACGGGAACTTACCTGTGGTGTTTTTAAAGCCGGAGATCAATTGACACCCCTGCCTATTACCGAAATCAAATCCAGTAAAGATTTTTTTGATTATGAAGCTAAATATACTGCGGGAATGGCAGAGGAGATTACCCCTGCAGAAGTGGAGGAGGATATAGCTGAACGGGTTCAGGAAACGGCCACCCTGCTTTATCTCAAACTAAATTGCAAAGGGATTGTCCGCTTTGATTTTATACTTGAAGAGGCAAGTGGAGATTTATATTTTCTGGAAGTCAATACCATGCCCGGGCAATCACCAGGCAGCATTGTTCCCAAGCAGTTAAAAGCAGCCGGACTGGAGGCCGGCGCTGTTTACGGCATGTTAATTGAGGAATGTTTGGCTTCATTTTCGTAAGAAATGTATAAACTTGCAGTTTATTTTGGCCGACAGGTCTTATAATTATTGAAATACATGTTTAAATGGCTCACTAAACGATCGTTTGGGTTTAATCTAATCGCTGCAATTGTGCTGATTATCCTTATTGCCTTTGTTTTTTTCAAATCATTGGGATATATCACTGATCACGGCGAAAAGGTAAAGGTACCGGATGTAGTTTCCAAAAGCATACAGGCTGCCAATCAGGAGCTTTCCAGAGGAGGATTTGATGTAGTCGTCCAGGATTCTGCTTATGTTGATTCCCTGCCGCCTTTTGTGGTGGTGGACCAAAAACCCCGCAGCGGCAACATTGTCAAACCCGGGCGAACCGTTTACCTCACTTTAAATAAAAACGTTCCTCCTACCACGGCGATGCCGGAACTGGTCAATTATTCCTTCCGCAGCGCTGTCATGACCTTGAAAACCCAACGGCTTCATCTTGGAGATACAATTTATAAACCAGATATTGCAAAGGATGCCGTATTGCAGCAGTTGTATCAAGGGAAACCCATCAAAGCCGGAACCATGATTCCCGAAGGCAGCAAGATAACGCTGGTCATTGGAAATGGCCTCGGCGATATTGCCAACTTGGTGCCTAACCTGCTGGGGCTAACTTATCTCCAGGCCTCGGACCTGATCAGCGCCAACAATTTACATCTGGGAGTGGTATTAACAGAGGGCCAGATCACGGATACTGCAAATGCCTACGTATTTAAACAAAATCCGCCCATGAAAGATGTGGACGGTTCCCCTAACCGGATACGGGCGGGGGCAAGTATCGATCTTTGGATATCGCAACATAATCCAAACGACACCATTCCACAGGCAGAAATGATACCCTGAGACTCACGGAATATAGATTAAATAACAAATTATAAATATACCCTAATGACTGAAAACGCAAATACAATAACAGCCGAAGAACTGAAACAACGTCTGGACAAGGGAGAAACAATTAACCTTGTTGACGTTCGTGAACCGGAAGAACATAAAGAGTTTAACATAGGAGGCCAATTGGTACCGCTTGGACAAATTAAATCCTTTGATGTGGACGAGCTGGAACCGCTTAAAGAAAAAGAAGTAGTGGTTTACTGCCGCAGCGGCAATCGCAGTGGGCAGGCAGCCCAATTTCTGAAAACGATGGGCTTTGGAAACGTTCGAAACCTGGTAGGAGGAATGAAGAACTGGCAGGAACAGTACGGAAAATAAACTGATGAAATCAATGAACGAAAAGATTTGGCTTTCATCTCCACACATGGGAGGCGGAGAATTGAATTACATTCATGAGGCCTTTAAACAAAACTGGGTGGCTCCGCTGGGGCCCAATGTAAATGGCTTTGAACAAGACCTGGAACAGTATCTAAATGCTGAAGTCCGTGTAGCAGCGCTCTCCGCGGGCACAGCCGCCCTGCATCTGGCGCTTATCGAATGCGGTGTTGGACAGGGGGATGTGGTTCTTTGCCAATCCATGACCTTCTCGGCCTCTGCAAACCCCATTGTTTATCAGGGGGCTACGCCCGTGTTCGTGGACAGCGAAACAGATACCTGGAACCTAAGTCCTGTGTATTTGGAGCAAGCCATAAAAGAACAGATAGCCGAAGGACGGAAACCCAAAGCCATTGTAGCCGTTCACCTCTATGGCATGCCCTATAAGGCAGAGGAAGTGACGGAAATAGCCAACAGCTACCAGATTCCTGTGATTGAGGACGCAGCAGAGGCTTTGGGCTCCAGCTACAAAGGGAAAGCCTGTGGCACTTTTGGCCGTTTTGGTGTGTTGTCTTTCAATGGAAATAAGATTATTACGACCTCCGGCGGCGGCGCATTGGTCTGTCACTCTGAAGCAGATAAGCAGAAAGCTGTTTTTCTCTCCACGCAGGCACGTGATGAGGCGCCTCATTACCAGCATTCAGAAATTGGCTATAACTACCGAATGAGCAATATAAGCGCGGGAATAGGCCGGGGGCAAATGGAAGTGGTAGCAGAACGTGTGAAACAACGCCGGGCTAATTTTGACCGTTATGTGAAAAACCTTAGCAACCTTCCCGGGATACAATTTCTAATGGAACCCGATGGCTTATACAGCAATCGCTGGCTGACAACCCTTCTTATAAAGCCCACGCAAACGGGCGGAGTAACCAGAGAAGACCTCCGGCTGGCTTTAGCAGAAGAAAACATCGAATCACGGCCGTTGTGGAAACCCATGCACCTGCAGCCTGTTTTTGCGAAACATCCTTTTTATGGCGATGGCGTCAGTGAACAACTTTTTGAAAAAGGACTTTGCCTGCCTTCGGGAAGTAACCTGACGGAAGAACAGCAGGAAAGGGTAATAACCAGCATCAAAGCGTGTATGAAAACGCCCCCCGTAGAAGCCGCCAGGTAAGAAAAATTGATAAAACGCAAACGCTTTTTAGAACAACAATGACAAAACTGCTGATCTTAATACAATGCAGTGACAAAACGGGCATTGTAGCTGCTCTTTCCCATGTTTTAGCCAATAACCGGCTGAATATTGTGGTCATGAGGGAATTTGTGGATACAGAGGATAATCAATTCTTTGCCAGGGTGGAATGTGAGCGGACAGAAAACCTGTCGCCTTCCTTTATAGAAGAGGAATTAAGAAAGTATATTGATAAAAAGGCACACATCCGGGTGTCTTCTCTGCAGGCTGATAAGAAAGTGGCTATATTGGTAACCAAAGAATACCACTGTCTGGGGGACCTGTTGGTTCACCATTTTTTTGGCTTGTTGGGGGCAGAAGTCTGCTGTGTGGTCGGCAACAGGGATAGTCTGGCTTCCTTTACCGAACGATTTTCCATCCCTTTCTATCATGTTACGACTGACGGGAAGTCAAAAAAACAGTTTGAAAAGGAGATACTGGAAAAAGTAACGCCTTTTCAGCCTGACTATATTGTGCTTGCTAAATTTATGAGAATCTTATCAGAAGATTTTGTAGCACAATTTCCCAACCGGATCATCAACATCCACCACTCTTTTCTTCCTGCCTTTATAGGAGCCAACCCCTATCGGCAGGCGTATGAAAGAGGGGTCAAAATAATTGGCGCCACGGCCCATTTTGTCACAGCCGACCTGGACAATGGCCCCATTATTTCCCAGGAAACCCTTCATATAAACCATAATTATGATACGGCTCAAATGCGGATTGCCGGTCAGGAAATTGAAAGAAATGTGCTGAATAAAGCCCTAAACCTGGTTTTGAATGATAAAGTATTTGTATTCGGGAACAAAACCGTGATTTTTGAATAGCTCTGCTCTTTTTAAAGAGGTGTTTAAACTTCCAGACCAACCGGCTCCCGGTTATAGACTTCTCTGAAATAGGCAAACGTTTTTTTCAATCCTTCTTCGCGGGATACCCTGGGCTCCCATCCCAGAAGTTTTTTGGCCTTGCTAATATCGGGCTGGCGCCTTTTAGGGTCATCCGTAGGCAGTGGCTTGAATACAATACGAGACCGGCTGCCGGTAATAGCAATAATTTCTTTGGCAAAATCAATGAGCGATATTTCTTCAGGATTCCCAATGTTTACCGGGAGGGAATAGTCACTCAGCAGCAAACGGTATATTCCTTCTAATTGATCTTCAATAAAACAAAAGGAACGGGTTTGAGAACCATCTCCGAAAACGGTTAAGTCGGCTCCACTCAGGGCCTGCCCCATAAAAGCAGGTATTGCCCTGCCATCGTTCAACCTCATCCGGGGGCCATAGGTGTTAAAAATGCGAATGATTCGCGTATCCACCCTGTGATACCGGTGATAGGCCATTGTAATAGACTCCAGAAACCTTTTGGCTTCATCATAAACTCCACGAGGGCCAATGGGGTTCACATTCCCCCAATAGTTTTCTGTCTGGGGGTGAACATTGGGATCACCATACACCTCCGAAGTAGAAGCCACAAGTATCCGTGCTTTTTTCTCCTTGGCCAGTCCCAATAAATTGTGGGTCCCGAGGGCGCCCACTTTCAGGGTCTGGATAGGCATTTTCAAGTAGTCTATCGGACTGGCGGGGGAGGCAAAATGTAAAATATAATCCAGTTTCCCCGCCACATGGACGAACTTGGTTACGTCATAGTGCATAAACTCAAAATTGGGAAGCTTAAACAGGTGGGCAATATTATCCAGATTGCCGGTCAGCAGGTTGTCCATCCCGATAACCTGATATCCCTCATTCACAAACCGGTCGCAGAGATGCGAGCCAATAAAACCGGCTGCGCCGGCGATAAGTACGCGCTTTTTATCCATAATTAAAAGTAATTAAAGTTTTATTTAACCAAAAGTTTTATTTACCAGTACCTCTCTTCTTGCTTTTTGCCAAAGAACCGAGTGGCTCCCTTTAAGATAACGAAAAAAACCGAGGTACACAGAAAAATTCATAAAAAGGATGTATTGACAAATTTTCCCAACCTTGAATATTCCTCTTTTCTCTCCCCTGCCGGCACCTAAGGCAGCCAACAAGTAAAAAATAGTTTGTAAACTTAAAAAAGAAGAAAAAAAGACACCCTCCGGCCCGAAAATAACCAGCAACAAATTGGAAAGGAACAACAACGGGATACACAAAGGAGTCACCGTCCAGCGGAGAAAACGATGAGAGAAAAACTGAAAGAACAAAACCGGATGTTTAAAAAAATTAAAGACCGGTTTTACCAATTCCATAGCCTGAAAAGCGCCGGCTGAGATGCGTACTTTTCTTTTCTTCTCCTCTGCCAGGGAAGCGGAAGGTAACTCCATAGCATAAGCCAGGGGTTCATAAGCCATGCGGTACCCTTTGAGATTCATTCTCAGGGAAATAACAAAGTCATCCAGGATAACATGCTCCTCTAAGGGTTCCCATAAGGCCGTTCGTATAGAAAACAGCTCCCCGGCAGCGCCTACAACGGTGTATAATTGTGCATCCAGCCGCTTCAAAAAAGATTCATATTTCCAATAAAGAGATTCATTAGCGGCTGCCGTTTTATGGCCTTCGGCCATCACCCGCTTTTCCCCGGATACGCCGCCGGTATTTGAATCGCGGTAATGCGTAATAATCTGCAACAACGCTTCCCTGCAAAGCAGGGTATTGGCATCACAAAATACGGTTATGGGCGTATTCACATACGTCATCGCCCGGTTCAATGCGGCTGTTTTACCGGATCGCGCAGGGTGATGCAACAACCGGATTTGCGGATATTTCGCAACTATTTCCGGAGTCTCATCATCCGAACCATCTGTAATAAAAAGGAAGTCCAGTTTATCCCCCGGGTAATCCAGTTGAAAGCAATCTTTTATTTTATCCTCAATAATATCCGCTTCATTATATGCTGCGACAACCAAAGTCACGCGAGGTAATTCTTCCGCTTCTTTCAGCGTCATACCATCCCCTTTATTTCTTCTGACAAAGAAAGCCTTCACCTTATTTATAATCCAAAGGATCATACCATAGCCCAGGTAATTATAAAATATAATACCGAGAGAAATCCAAAAAATAAAGTACAGGGCAACCATTAGCTTAAATAATTAAAATTATGTTATTCAGCAATTCTTGTCAAAAGTAGGGCGCTTCGAACTATTCCCCTCCTTGAATTCAGTAAAGATATGAATATTAAAAGGTTACGTTGATTTTCACCGGTTAAGCAGATTTCCTCGTAGTTCTCTGATCAATATCCTAATTAATCCTCAAAACCCTGCATTAACTGTAAAAAATAAGGGGTTTACGAACTATGGAGTTCACATATTGACAGGGCAACCTACCTTCGCCTTATAATCAACATATTATAATCTTTTTGGCGTACAAAGAGCCCTTTTATTGACCTAATTTAAAATTAAAAATGACACTCGTGAACAAGCCCAAAATTTTACTCGTTGATGACAGCAAACCCATGCTTCGGCTGGTAGAAATCCTGTTAAGTAAACAGTATGATGTGTTTGCTGCATCCAGCGCTGTAATGGCATTAAACTGGCTGCACAATCACAACGCCCCCGATTTAATTATTACGGATATTCAAATGCCCATAATCGGCGGGGTGGAATTTACCACCCATTTATCCAACAGCCCTAATTTCTGTAAAATACCAATTCTTGTATTGTCCGGATATAACGACGAAGAAATTAATAATCAATGTAGTCGGCTAAATATTGAGGGCTACCTGACCAAACCCTTTGACCCCGTTGAACTAAAAGAAAAGATAAAGAACATTCTATGCAAAAGAGGCTATTGTAAAGCAACTTTATGAAGGGCTTACAATGATTTTCTGATGTTCAACTATCATTAACAACTATTACCTTACTTATCATGAACCCCTTAGATACCGATTTTAACTTTGTTTTTAAACCCGAACCTTTTACCTTATCTCCTAATGAAAAGATTGCCGGAGAGGTTGGGAAAAGTATTTTTATTGTAGAAGACAGGGGGACACATTTTGCTCCTCTTAAAGAACTAAGCAGGTACTCTCTAAGTGTTTTCAGTAGCTTTCATGAAGTCATCGCACTCTTAAAGGCCCCCGCATATTGTCCGCTCCCCGAAGCCATCATCGGATATTATGAAGAGGATCTAACTAACGACATTGCCTTTCTCGGCCAACTTTTACTTCAAAGAGGTTACCTCCGCCACATTCCATTTATTCTGTTAACAAGTGAAGGAGGCGCAAACAAATCTACAAGCCCCAAACACCTGCCAGGAGTGGATGCACTGATAAGTACAGACCTTTCTGCAGCAGAAATAGAGGAAGAAATAAAAATAATAAAAAAGTTAAAAAAATTCAGTGTCAGAAATAGAGAGGAAATCCATCCGGAAAAGGATTTAGGGTTACCATCAAACAAAAATAAATTTTCCAATTTTATTAAGAGAAGCATTGACATAACTGCTGCTTTAATTCTTTTATGTCTTTTATTGCCTCTCATGCTGCTCATCGCGATTATTATCAAACTAGAGTCCCGCGGGCCGGTAATATATGCAGCAAATAGATCAGGCTCCGACTACCGAATTTTTAAGTTTTTAAAATTCAGGAGCATGTATCAGGATGCTGATAAACAATTATCCACATTAAGCAACAATAACCAATATGGTAAATTTACAGGAAAAGGAGCTGTATTTTTTAAGATCAGCGATGATCCAAGAATTACAAAATTTGGGAAATTTTTGAGAAATACAAGTCTGGATGAGCTCCCTCAGCTCATTAATGTTCTCAAAGGGGATATGTCTATCGTTGGGAACAGACCCCTGCCTCTTTACGAAGCAAAAACTTTAACTACCGATCGGTATGCGGAACGGTTTAACGCCCCCGCAGGTATTACCGGATTATGGCAGGTTACAAAAAGAGGACAAAAAGAAATGTCTGCCGAAGAGCGGATTGCCCTTGATATTCATTACGCCAGGCATCATTCTTTTCTTTATGATATGAAAATAATCCTGAGTACACCCAAGGCTTTATCTCAAAAGGATGATGTTTAATTACAAGAATATGGAAAGACAACCTCTCGTATCGATCATCACGTTAAATTATAACCAGGCAAGGGTAACGCTGGAATTCCTTGAATCCTGCCGGGGACTCACTTATCCCAATTATGAGCTACTGGTTTGCGACATGAACTCTTCCGAAAACCTACGGGAATTTACGAAAGGTAAAGATTTTCCGCATGTCACTTTTCATTATTGTGAAAAAAACCTGGGGTTTGCAGGAGGAAACAACTGGGGAATGACCAAAGCCAAAGGTGATTTTTTTCTGCTTTTGAATAACGACACTGAAGTTCCTTCCGACCTGATAGATCAATTATTGATTCCATTTAGGAAATATAGACACACAGGTATTGTCTGTCCTAAAATAAATTATTTTGACCAGAAAAACCTGATTCAGTATGCGGGTTTTCAGCCTATGAATCTTATCACCGGCAGAACGTGGGCGATTGGTCACAAAGAAGTAGATAGAGGGCAATATGATCACACCGAACTCACATACGGCGCTCATGGCGCAGCTATGATGGTTAGCAGGGAAGTTATAAATAAGGTAGGCCGGTTTCCTGAAAAATTTTTCCTCTATTATGAAGAATGGGATTGGTCCACCAGAATATTAAAAGCCGGATATAAAATTTATATACAAGGGAATACCATTGTTTATCATAAAGAGTCAATGAGCGTAGGCAAGAAAAACCCTTTAAAAGAATATTACCTTACCCGAAACAGGATACTTTATATGCGCCGAAATTCAGGCGGATATAAACTTCTCTCCTTCACCGCCTTTTTTATTTTCTGCACGTTTCCTAAAACCACCCTTAAATACCTGGTAAAAGGAAACTTTAAATTCCTGCTTGCTTTTTATAGGGGCATAAAAGACAACCTGACCATGTCTTCTTATTCAGTCGTATGAAGAAGAGCTATGAATCGGTTAGTTCTGTTTAACAAATTTTTGAGTTCCTCTCAATTGATGATCTTCAATTAATTGGATGAGATAAACCCCATTCGGCAAATCACTGATGTTCAGGCTCTTCACAATGTGTGAAGGGAAAGCACCAAACTTGTATCTTCTCAATATCCGGCCATTCATGTCCATTATTCTAAACCTGATAACCCCCGTCTTTTCCCTGTCCAGCCTGACATGAAGCGTATTTCCCACCACGGGGTTAGGATAAACATAAAACTTTGTTTCAGCCAGATTAACATCCAAAACAACAAATACATCCACTTCTGCTGTTGAAGTAGCCCCGTTATTGTCGGTAACGGTTAGCAGGAAGCGATAAAGCCCCTGTTTCAAATTAGATACCCGGCTTATTACTCTATTCGGTTGTGCCAACTTTGCCTGTGTTGGCCCCGACTTTTGTGTCCAGTTATATTCTACAATCACTCCATCCGGATCAAAAGAATCCATTCCGTTCAGGGTAGTTGAATTTTGGGGTAGCTCCACCGTTATATCTTCACCTGCCTTTGCCACCGGCTCCTTGTTAGGCGTATCATACACGTAAACATTCACAAGAATAGAATCCGTGGCTCCTTTATTGTCTGTAACAGTTAGGACAAAGACATAAGTGCCAATTGTCAGTCCTGATATTTCCGTTTTAGATTTTTTGGGAGCATGAATTTTTGCTGTAGTAGGCCCTTGCTCCTGTACCCAATGGAAGTCTGTAATCTTTCCATCCGGATCGTTAGAATCGGAACCATCAAGATTGGCCGTGTGATGCGGAAGGAAAACATTTATATCATTGTCCTTAACGGCTGCAATAGGAGGTTGATTTTCCGGAGTTTCAGCCGTATCAGAATTTTCGGGTGATGTATCGGTATTCTCCTTTCCGCTCCCTATATCAGGCGGAACAACTTCTGCTGCCTTCTTAACCGTAATTTTCACCTCTGCAGAAGCGGTTGCACCCGAATCATCTGTTACGGTCAAAGTAAAGACATAAATTCCT
>CAYRBD010000045.1:23493-26084 GCA_964422465.1 uncultured Chitinophagaceae bacterium | reverse complement strand
CCTGAAATTATTGAAACACGCAAACGTATAGCTAAGGTAGCTAAAGAACATGGAAAGTTTGCAGGTACGGTGGGCACTCCCGGCAATTTTAAAGAACTAACGGATATGGGCTACCAATTTGTGAGTATTGGTGCCGATGTAGTGGGACTTCAAAACTATTTTAAAAGTTTATTGAAGGATATTTAATGGTATTATGAATAATAAAATGAAATTTTTATTGATCATTATAGGTTTCTTGTTTTGCGCCATGACCGTATTCTCTCAAGGGATGGCTTCCTGGGATAGTACCTCACGTCCCAATGTTTACAATATGTTGGTAGAGCGTTTCCAGAATTTCCCTCCGGATAAAAATGATATTGTTTTTCTGGGCAATAGCATTACTTTCTGGGCCGATTGGCGGGATCGACTGGAAGATTGCGAAATAAGAAACCAGGGGATTCCCGGAGATATAACCTTTGGTGTTTTGGACAGAATAAAAGAAGTAACCAGAGGCAAGCCTTCAAAAATTTTTATTTTAATAGGAATTAATGACCTCTCACACGGGATTCCCGATGAAGTCATTCTAAATAACTACCGAAGAATCATCAATAAAATCCGGAAGAACTCTCCTTCTACCCGAATATATTTCCAAACTCTTTTACCGACCAGTTCCTCACGCTTTAAAGACAAGAAGGATGATATTTTGAAGATAAATGCGACCTTAAAAGCGATAGCAAAGGAAGAAGGGATTACCTGTATTGATTTATATTCACATTTAGTTGATTCTACAGGTAATCTGATCAAAAGATATACCTGGGATGGAGTACATTTAACCCAAAAAGGTTATGAGGAATGGGTTAGGGTTTTAAGAGAAGGGCATTATTTAAAATGAGCTATACATGATAAAAAGACGAAGACTGGGTAAGACAGGAATAAAAGTTTCAGAGGTTGCTTTTGGAGGTGTGGAAATTGGCCTTCCTTATGGAATTGGTGTAGCGAGTGAAAAGGATATGTTGTCGAAAGAAAATGCAATAAATTTGCTGCGTACTGCAGTGAATGCAGGAATTAATTTTTTTGATACAGCAAGATTATACGGTCGCAGTGAAAATATAATAGGAGAGGCTTTCAAAGGAATGCGGGATCAGGTTATCATTAGCACCAAATGTGTGCATTTGCATTATGGAGGCAAGAAATTACCGGAGCGAGAAAAGTTGAAGAGAATTATCGAAAATTCACTCCATGAGAGTCTCGAAGCTTTACAGACCGATCATGTGGATGTGTTTATGCTGCATAATGCGAATATGGGAATTTTGGAAGATCAGAATGTGGCAGATATTTTCTCTGATCTTAAAGTATCAGGTAAAACAAAATTTGTAGGAGTATCCACCTATTTACCAGAAGAAACGAAATATGCCTTGAATGCCGGTATATGGGATGTTATTCAGTTGCCATTCAATTTGTTGGATCAGCGGCAAAAAGAATTTTTTAGTCTGGCTTCGCAAAAAGGGATAGGTATTATGGTCAGGTCGGTACTCTTCAAAGGCCTGTTAAGTGACAGGGGGAAGAACTTGCATCCGGCGTTGAGAAAGGTGGAGAATCATATTGATTCCTATAGGAAATTATTGAATGACCAGATTTCTGACTTGCCAACGTTGGCCACAAAATTCGCGTTGTCTTTCAATGAAGTTTCATCTGTGCTGGTAGGTATGGACAGGATGGATTATTTGTATAAATCGGTACAAACGGCGGATGGCAATTATCTGGATGAGGAAGCATTATTACATGCGGAAAATTTATCCTATCCTGATCCTGCTTTTTTAAATTTACCTTATTGGGATCAGATGGGTTGGTTAAAATAAATTGTTATGTTAAAATTAGGAATTATTGGAATGAGTCCCGGCAATGCTCATCCTTATTCATGGTCTTCCATTATTAATGGGTGTTTTGATGGGGATGAAATTACAAAGATTGGTTATCCGGCCGTATCCGATTACTTGGAAGCCAACAGAGATACACTGGGTATTCATGGTGTTCGGGTAACACATGTATGGACGCAAGATAAAGATATATCAGATAGCATTGCCGGGTCTTCGGGAATTAAACATATTGCTGACAAATTGGAAGATATGATTGGTGAAGTAGATGCCGTTATACTATCACGGGATGATCCGCAGAATCATGTGAAAATGGCAAAGCCATTTATTGATGCCGGTATTCCCTTGTTTATAGATAAACCAATTGCAGCTACGAGAGAG
This sequence comes from uncultured Chitinophagaceae bacterium, assembly GCA_964422465.1. Classification (GTDB taxonomy): domain Bacteria; phylum Bacteroidota; class Bacteroidia; order Chitinophagales; family Chitinophagaceae; genus FW021-bin31. The sequence continues at coordinate 23,850 of CAYRBD010000045.1, read as the reverse complement.
GACCTGGCTTACTTTATACAAGAGAGTGCTAATGGGAAATTTATTATGTCCTGTTCCTCTATGCGCTATGCCAATGAATGCCGTTCTGTTAAACAGGGATTGAGTGCCTTAGGGGAGTTGGAATTAGTTACTGCTGTAGGGAAGAAAGATTGGATAAAATATGGGGTTCACATGCTGGAAGCAGTTTTTTCTTTACTAAATGATCCCAAACCGGTTAGCGTTACCAATATAGGAAAGGATAATAAAGCTGTAGTCAGTGTTGAATTTGAAAATGGATTACAGGCAACGTTACATTTATTTATGGATATAACCGGCACCTTTCAGATATCATTATTTGGACAGTCGGGCTGGCAACTT
>CAYRBD010000045.1:0-23393 GCA_964422465.1 uncultured Chitinophagaceae bacterium | reverse complement strand
CTTGCAGAGGCAAATGGTACAGTGATCATCACATCGAGAAATAAAGAAGCCATTGAAAAGGCTTCTATTCATTTCAGTAATAAGGGCTTAGATGTCCATGCATACTCGGTGGATCAGTCTGATCACGAATCGATCGTTTTATTAAAGAAATGGATCATTAATACGTTTGGCAGACTGGATGTATTTGTAAACAATGCAGTTGCAAGACCGATGAAGTACTACGATTCACCAATAGAAGATTTTGCAAATTCCATGAAGATAAATGCCACAGGCATGATGGATATCTTGCGTGAGATGATTAATTTGATTGAGAAAAACGAGCAGGGGCGGGGAGGCAGTGTAATCAACATTAGCTCAATGATGGGGATGTATGGGCCAGACTTGTCAAATTATGAAGGAACAGATATGGGAAATCCGCCCCCGGATTATTTTTTTCATAATGGTGGGCTTATCAATTTGACACGTTATCTGGCAAAAATATTGGCGGGTAAAAAAATACGGGTCAACTGCATTAGTCCGGGAGGCTTATTCAACTATCAGCCTGAACGATTTTTAGAGAATTATTGCAGGAAGGTTCCTTTGGGAAGGATGGCTAATAAAGATGATATTAAAGGCGTGGTCGTATTGCTGGCTTCTGAAGCAGGTAGCTATATTAATGGAGAAAACATCCTGATGGACGGGGGATTAAATGCTTAACGAAATAGCAGATGGAAAATAATTCCGGTTTTTTTAATTTGAAAGGTAAGCTTATTTGGGTAGTTGGAGGGGCAGGCTACCTGGGAAGTAGCGTTGTAAAATTATTGAATCAAATGGACGCTCGGGTAATCTGTGCCGATCTGGAGAATCGGTCACAGGTATTTGTGCAATCATTGAAACAGAATAACCATATTATCCCTGCTACGTTGGATGTTCGGGATGGGAAGGCTATAAAACAGTTTGTTGATACCCAAACAGAAAAGTATGGAATCCCACATGGGCTCGTTAATTTGAGTTTCACTTCTACAGCAAAAAAATTGGAAGAGATTAGTGAGGAGGAATTTGATGCAGCTAATCATGGCGGACTTACCGGAACGTTTTTACTTGCACGTGAGACTGGTTTGAAAATGGCAGAGGCAGGTCGGGGAAGTATGGTTTTATTTTCCAGCATGTATGGAATCGTTTCTCCCTATCCGGAGGTTTACAAAGAACCTATGGTCAAAAACCCGATTGAATATGGAGTAGGTAAAGCCGGAATTATTCAAATGACCCGCTATTTAGCCGTACATTGGGGAAGGAAAAATGTACGCTGTAATTGTATTTTACCCGGACCTTTTCCTCATACCAAAGTTCAGGAGGAACATCCTGAATTCATAAATCGATTAGAACAAAAATCTCCTATGGGACGTATCGGAAAGCCTGAGGAAGTGGCGAAAAGCGTAGTGTTTTTGCTATCCGATGCCGCTTCTTATATTACAGGCCAGCCCTTGCAGGTGGATGGAGGTTGGACGATATGGTAAGGGCTTTAAAAAAATTAAAATGGATAGGTTTATAAAAGATTACACCAATCCCGGGCTGGCCTGACTTTAAATGTACTATCACTTATGATAAAGTACTTGAAAAAGCTATCTATCCTCTTGTCTCTCAAAAAAGGATTGAGTTTTTTCTAAAAAAGGTGTTTATTGATGGCTTGAAAAATTTGAAAGAAACTATTGGAAGCGCTTTCCTTTTCTGTTTTTTCGGTAGGAATATTTTGGAAAAAGGAAATCGGATTATCGGTCCATACGGTTTGTATAATTCCTAAATAACGCTTCTTCATTGTTTTGTTAGAATGCCGGCGGAATCGATATTGGTCTTCAACTTGTTGAATGCCCACTTGAGGTTTACGCCAGGGGCAGGTAACTACCTGGAAACCTTTCGAGGCAAAATAGACTGCTGTTTGAGCCGGATTTTCATAGTGCCAGTCGCAGATAACAATATCTTTAGGAACCATGTCGATGGCTCTGTAAGTATTGTTTTTACTGGCTTCCCATTCACCCAGACCGGTGGTTTTCCCATCTAGAAAACGATCGCCCCACATCCACATTTGTCGCCCTTTAGATTTTAAATGGTTATCTATGCGTCGGACTTCATCGGCAAACAATCTGGCTGGATCTTTACCGCCGCATCGTGGGCATTTAGGCATCCCGATATAAAATACTTCATCCATGCCGGCATGAAAAGCTTTGGCTTCAAAAGCATCACAAACTTCATCTATAATATCGAAAAGAACCCGATGTAAGCCGGGAGCCAGCGGACAGTAACTTTTGCAATATAGATTATCGTCATTGGGCCATTCATAATTTGTTGGCATTTTTATCCAGGGAGTTTCATCAAATTCGGGATAAACTTCCAATAATTTACCGAGCTTGCTTTGCCAGGACTGATGCCCCATCAGGTTGATTTGAGGAATGAGATTAATGTGATTGGCCTTACATATTTGAGCTATTTTGCGAGCATCATCTTCAGATAATGCACCACTGTCCACTAATTCCGGATGCGTCTTAAATTGATATCCATAATCTACCAGGAGAATTAAAGTGTTGACTTTTCTTGGAACCAATTCTTTTTTAATGTAATGTATAAATAAAGGAAGTTGTTCATGGGTTGGCGCTTTAATAGAAAGGCCTCTGACGGGTAAAGTGTCTGAAGGCGCTTTGGGTATGGCCTGGATAGAAATGGGGCTGAAGAGAAGTAAAAAACTAAGGATATACAAATAACATTTCATGATACTAAGTTTTAAAAATATAAAGTAAAGTTGCTTAGCGAAAAAATACCCACTAAGCAACTTTAACTTTTTAGGAAATTGAATTGATGATATAACTTATTGTTTATCCCACCATACTCTGGACGTCATGGTGTTTCCATCTGATAAGTTAGAAACAGCTTCATTATAATTTTCAGAATTTTGGGCATCTTCACCTACCGGATAAACAAAGCGCCTTGGAATGGTACCATTGGTTGCATTTCCGGGATAATTCACCGGTGTTAAATTTGGAAATCCGCTTCTTCTCCAATTAGCCCAGGCTTCATATTCATCCATAAAAGTAGCTACCCAATATTGGTTATTAATCATTTCTAATCCTTTAGAATCATCATAAGGATTCGCAGATAGATAGTTATCTACATCGGTTTGGGTTAATGCGGCTCCGGTTTGATTCAATTGAAGAATAGCCGCCTGCACACCTCGTTTGTAATAATCTTCCGTATTCCCGGCTGAAATGTATCCTCTTTTTCTGGCTTCTGCCAAAAGTAATTGTGTCTCTGCCGCAGTAACGAAGAAAGTAGGAGCATCAGTCCTTGAAAAGGTGGTCCTGTTTACAATGGAATAATCATTTTGATTTCCTGGCCAATTAGGGGCGCCATCGATAGGATTAGTTCCTCCTTCCGGGCCATAGCCATTGGGTTGTCCCAATTGTATGGATGGCGTGTTATCTCCTCTGTCGGCGGTATTGCTCGGGTCGGAAACAACCGTGGCTATCCATGGTATTCTTGGGTCGTTATGATTTTTAAGGAATGCCATAAAGGTTTCACTGATTTTAGCATTTGAAGGATCTACTCCATCTAATACCCAACCATTAGGATTACTTTTAGAATCACTTTGTGTACCTGTTTCATGTGCTACGATGGCATTGTCGTCAATGGTTTCCATTACACCGCCCTCGTATGCTTTTTTAGCCCATTCTCCCGCTTTGGCATCATCTCTTTTAGTTAATCTCATGGCTAACCTCAGCATTTCAGAATAGGCAAATTTGGTCCATTTCTGAACATCACCCCCATAAATCAGGTCAGATGATCCAACGGTATTAATACCGGTATAATTTTTTAAGTTAGAAGCGGCATCTGCTAATTCGTTTAACATGTCCTCATAAATGTCTGCTTGTGCATCATATTTAGGACTGGTGATCCCGTCAATATACCCTAATCCGGCTTGAGAATAAGGAATGTCACCATACATATCCGTCATCACCTGAAACATATAGACTTTGAAAATGCGAGCGATATTGTATAGATCTACTTTATCAGGATTATCTTTGGAATTCTCTACCGTTTCTACAATATTCCTGATTGAATTAGGATATTGCGTATCCCAATAAGCAGTATTGTAAGCTGCGTTGAAAGTGTATTTATCGCCAGCCCAATAACCGGTTGTGGAAGATAAATGCTGAATCATACAAGACGCATAAATCAAGTTGTTCCTCCAGGTTTCGTAGGCATTTCCATCACTATTCCCACAGGTAATTAGTTCTGCAGAAGTGAGTAAATAATTATAATTCATCGAGGCTCCGGTCACATGTTCCGGGTCGATATTCAGTTTTTCAAAATTGGTATCACAACTGGTTGTTACTGAAAACAATCCAAGCATGATAGTACCAATTATCCAATATTTAGTCTTCATATCTTTAAAATTTATTTTGTGAGTGATTTAGAATTTTAGTTGTACGTTAAAACCATAACTTCTGATGGCAGGATAACCTGCTAATTCTAATCCCTGACCATTATTGCTGCTATTTAAAGTGGACTCCGGGTCAATATTAGGAGTGTGTTTTACTAATGTAATCAGGTTGCGTGCTACAAGGGAGAAAGATACGCCCTTGACAAAGCTTTGTCCTAATACTGCAGATGGGAGAGAATAAGAAAGACTGGCTGATCTTAATTTAATAAAACTGGCATCATATACAAATCGACTGGAAATATGATGACTTCCTGTGGCCATGTCTTGCCAATAGGTCTGGGCGTCAATATTTGTTGTATTGGGTTTATTATCCTCAGTTACGCCTTTACCCACAAAGCCATTTTCTCTACCTTCCAAGGTTCCTTTTTGAAGACCATATTGATATAAAGCTACATTTGTACCAGAATAAATGTCGGCCCCAAATTTATAATCAAATAAAGCTGAAAGATTGAAATTCTTGTACTGAAAACCGGTAGATAACCCTCCGGTTGTTTTATATACAGCAGTACCTAACGATTTTACTTCACTTTGTTCAGGGTAGCCATCATCATCAAAGATGATTTCTCCTGCATCATTACGCTTGAAATCATATCCCATTATTTGTGCATAAGGCATCCCTACTACGTTGCTGATGTTGACTTCACTTCCCCAACGAGGTTGTGCTCCGTCAATGACCAATTTATCCTGACCTCCTAAGTCTAACACTTTACTATTATTATGTGCATAATTAAAAGACAGGTTCCAGGTAAAGTCAGGTGTTTGAATGGGAATGAAGTTTAATAAAAGTTCAATACCGGAATTTTTTACCTGACCGGCATTAATGATATTTCCACCATATCCGGATGTCTGGCTAATGGTTACCGGGACAATATCATCCGTTGTTTTCTTGTTATAATAGGTAAAGTCAAATCCGATACGGCCATTAAAGAAATCCATTTTTAAACCTATTTCTTCTTCCGAAATGCTAACCGGTTTTAGGTTTTTGTTGGGAATAGTTGAATTGTTGACATATCCCAGAGATTGACCATTTATCGTATATCCTTGTAAGCCATAAGTCAAAAGGTTTTGATAAGGGTCGGTACCATTGGATGCATCTGCATAAGAAGCTCTTAATTTTCCAAATGAAATCCAGGATGGTAAGTCAAGTACATCTGAGAATATAAAACTTAAAGCTGCAGAAGGATAGAGATAACTGTTGGAGTTGATACTCAAAGTGGAAAACCAGTCATTCCTGGCGGTAAGGGTCAAGAATAAATAATCCTTAAACCCAATATCCGCGCTACCATAAATGGAATTTACTCTATAGTGGGAATAATCATAGTTAAAGGGCTTACTTGGTACATTATTGGTAGAATAGAAATATGGAATAGCAAAAGGTCCAACAGCATCTACACCATAAGCTTTGTTAATGTCATCCTGTGTATTAGCACCAACAAAAGCATCTAAAGTAAAATTATTATTCAACTCTTTGTTTACCCCAATCATAAAATTGGCATTGAGCTCTTGAAAGTTTACTTCTTGTTTGGTGATTTGTCCTCCTAAGTCATTCGGGCCTTCTGTAAATTGTACGCCCGAAGGAGTAATAAAGGTTTTATCAAAAATATAGCCGTCCCGGGTAACTTGCCCTTGAACATATAGCCAGTCCAGGAGATTATACTTAATGGTCAATCCGCCCGTCAAACGATTTCTTTTGGTATGGTTTTGATATTCCTGTGTAATAAAATAAGGGTTTTCAAAGTAGATGTCTGTACCGGGAAGATACTCATCTCCATTAGGTTTCCTTACGCTGTCTTTCATCCATCTGATATCAAAAGAATTGGCTAAATAATTGGTACTGGCAATGACATTTCTGGGAGCATCGCCAAACGAGGGTCTGTTTTTTACGTTTTGAACTACATAATCTGCTGTTAAAGTCATTTCTAAATTATGAGTAACATGGAAAGTCCCGTTAAAGTTAACGCCCTGTTGCTTCATATTAGAATTGGGGATGGTAGATTTTAAATAGGTATTGGATAACCCCAGCCTGAAATGACCTTTGTCATTACCCCCTGCAAGCGCCAAAGAGGTTTCATTATTCATTCCTGTCTGGTAAAAGTTCTTATAATTATCTTTAGCAGGCAAATAGGAATACGTTCTGCCTCTGAAGTCAACGGCGTCCGAACCGTCTAATTTAGCACCCCAGCTGTCATAAGGAGCATTTAAAGCTGCGGCTTTAGTGGTGGGTTTCTTCCCTAACAACCCCTGACCATATTCATATTGATAATCTCTTTCATCAATAACTTGACGGAAGGTAAGGTTATTGTTTAAAGTAACGCCAATACCATTAGCATGTTTACCGGATTTTGTAGTAATTAAAATGGCGCCATTACCCCCTCTATATCCATAGAGAGCAGATGCTGCCACACTTTTTAGCACTTGAATGCTTTCAATATTATCCGGATCGATATTAGCTAAACCATTTCCATAGTCGGCACCGCCCCATTTAGTTGCATCGCCCTGGTTGCTGTTATTATAAGGGATTCCATCAATAACATAAAGTGGTTGATTGTTTCCGCTGATAGAGGCATTTCCCCTGATAACTACCCGGCTGCCTCCGGCGGGTCCGGTAGCTGTTCCCGAAACATTTACACCGGCTATTTTACCTGTTAAAGCATTTCCAATGTTGGTAGTACGGGCTTTGGTGAATTCATCTCCTGGTACTTCAGTGGTAGAATAGCCTAAGGACCTTTTAGATTTTTCTACGCCTAAAGCGGTTACAACCATCTCATTTAGAGTATGTTTGTTGGAAATAAGCTGAACATTGATTTCTTTTTTACTTCCAACTGTTACTTTTTTAGACTGATAACCTAAACTGGAGAATATTAAAACGTCGTTAGAGGTGGCGCTGATGGTAAAAGCGCCCGATTCATCCGCAACGGTACCCGATTGAGTGCCTTCAATCTGGATACTGGCTGCGGGAATGGGAATCCCCCCGGTAGAGGTGACCTTTCCGGTAATCTGTTTTTGTTGTCCCGTGGAAAAGATTGGATACAACAATACCCCCATTGCAAAAAAGAGGTAAGTAAGTACTCGTCTCATATTTATTAAGTTTTAGTGAAAAAATACATGGTTATTGAATTGCCTATTTCCCGAAATTCTCCATTACCTCTGCTGCTGCACCCAGAATTTCCGCATCATGCCCTAGTTTAGAAACCTGGAATCGGGTATTTTCAAAAAGCCGGGGAATGCAATATTTATTTAACGCTTGCTTTATTGAAGTCATTAAAATATTGCCCACCCGGGCCCCTCGTCCACTAAGTATAATTGTTTCCGGGTCCATAATATGAATAAGGATAGCAATTGCCTTTCCTATCTTATAACCCATATCGGAAATGAGTTCGATAGCATATTGATCGCCTTTGCCTACTGCAATCATGATGGCCTCTCCCATCTCTGACGGGCTCTTGATGTCTTTGGGTAAACTACTTATTTTCCCTTCTGTTATTTCTTCTATGGCTTTTTGAGAAATAACGAGCAAAGAGGCTTCAGTCTCTAAACATCCTCTTTTTCCGCAAGTACATAACTTTCCATCGTCTCGAAGGGGAATATGACTTAATTCCCCGGCATAGCCATTAAAGCCTTTAAAGATTTCTCCATTTAAAATCATGCCTAAGCCAATTCCCCAACCTATGTTAATGACCATGGCATTCTCTTTGTTGTTTGCATCTCCGAATCTTAGCTCTGATAAAGCGACTAAACTGGAGTCATTATCTATCCATACAGGCAGGTTGATTTTTTCTTCTAAGAATGTTTTCAGGTTTTTGGATCCGCCGCTCAGGTGGGTATAATTAACCCCCTCCCGGGTATTTACAAATCCGGGCATTCCTATTCCTACGCCAATTATTTGATCTTTTTTAACCTTTTGCCGACTAATAAAACGGTTGATAAAGTCAGCCAGGATTTTATGGGCATCAGAATTGTCAAACAAATTCAACTTAATGGATTCGGTCTTTGCTACTGCATTATTCAGCAGATCTACCATATTAATTCTGGTATTTAACTGATCCATGGCGACTGCTACTAAATATTGGGTGTTAGAAGGCAGAGCATATTGTTTAGGACGTCGCCCTCCTCCTGAGTCGGCATAACCGTTAAGAATAACCTTTCCTTCTTTTACCAGCTCATTTAATCTTTTAGTGACCGAGGGGATACTCTTGTTGAGAAGTCTGCTCAAGTCACTACTGGATAGGTTTTCATTGAAATAAAGTTGCCTGATAATCGCATTTTTTATAGCGTTCTCATTGTCTATATATTTTGTCATTGACTCTTTTCTATTTTAAAATATTTGTGATAAGAAAATGAGATTAAGATTATCCGCCTGCAAGATAATAAAAATTTTCAATAAAGGAAAAACCTTATTAAATAATTTAAAAAGTATTTACGAATATACGAAAATGAAGAAGTTAGATAATAAAAATTATCGAATGGGGCATTTACCCCTCTTGGCCTTGTTTATCCGTTTAAGGTTTAGTCGCTGCGCGACTATAGAGAAGGGGGGATTCATAAGTTTTTACCCATATTTAGTCTCTTCCCGCCGTACAAGACTTTGGTCTTCGGCGGCCAAAGCCTCTGGCGACGGCTCGCAGACGGGGCTACGCGACTATTTAAGTGCCTTTAGGCACGAAATATGGGTAAAAAGGATAATGGTTCATCGTCAGGGTGTCTTTAGGTACTCAATGTTAACTGCCTGAAACTATTAAATATCACGATAGCGAGCTTTAACCCGAAAAATCCAACGCAAAATGAGAACTGCTTCAGTAAATAATTGATTATTATGGTATTGAAGGAATAAATGGGCAAAATAGAATGGCTCAAATTTGGGCTATGAAGAATTTGTATTGCCTGGATTTATTTTGACGTCTTTTTCGTTGTAAACCCTTTGCTGTACGGAAAGTACAGCTGTAGGGTTTGGCGCTTCAAATCTGCCTAAAATAAATCTCATGAATTTTCCGGGATAACTCCTTTGAAATTAAACAATTCCGTTGTTTTGGAGTACAGAGGACAAGATGTTTCTTTCTCCTCCATGAGGTAAACTGCTCACGCCATCTTTGAACTCAGTCAGGAGTCCAACTCTTGTCTCAGCAGAGTATATTTTAAGCCTTGTGGAGTATGCCCGTGTAGGTTAGGTGCCGGTCAGTTGATAATATACCGTGAATTTTGTTCTCTGAGAGATGCAAATCTGTTTCTCATAGTATGTCCTATATCCAGTTTCTTCCGGTATTGGCTGGGAGTCATTCCTTTGTACTTTTTGAATTGCCGGTTGAAATTAGCTAAGGTACTAAAGCCGCAGCTATAGGCAATTTCGGCAATGGTCTGATCGTTTGAGGACAGTAATTTGCAGGCATGTCCTACTCTGATGATATTCAGATATTCTATGAATGTTACCCTATAGTTTTCCTTGAAAAAATTGCAGAATGTGGTCAGGCCCATGTTGGCCATAGCTGCAACCTGTGACAGCGAAATATCTTCATCAAAATTTCGCATGATGTATTCCATTACCTCGCCGAGCCGGTTGGATTGCTTTTGCTGCTGATGGTGGGTGAAATCAGGACTTGCCAACAACTCACAGCTCCTGGAAGAAGATAAAATATCAAATATTGTCAAGAGAGAAGATAACCGTTGTATTCCATTTAGGGGTGCCATCCTTTTCATGATTGAAGCCACCGCATCCCTTGTGGTTCCGCTAAAAGCAATTCCTCTTTTTGAAAGCCCGAGGAACTTCCTCATTCCTTCCATCTCGGGCGCATCGAAAAAATATTCTCCTAAAAAATCCTCCTTAAAATGAATAACAATGGCTTCCGCCGGGTAATCGGCTCTGCCATTGAGAAATACAGGATCATTGACCCATACATGGGGTAGCATGGCCCCCATAAAGACTAAATCCCCCTCTTTGAAATATCCAACATGATCTCCTACCATTCTACGACCAGAACTTTTTGTAACCAGACACAATTCATATTCCGGATGATAATGCCAGGGACAAGGAAAAAACCTGCCTTTTTCCCTGAACAGGATGAAGGACTTGTCAAAATCCCGGGGAAGACGTAGTTCGATTGATTTCATAATAAAATTATTTCATAGAACAATTATACAAAATAATATTGATATTTTTCGCAATACGCCTAAAAATTGAAAAATAGTATCATTAAAGAGGATGGAAATACCAATCTTTTTATTCCACTTTCTCCTTCAACCTTTCCAGAACATAAAAAGCGGCCGGGCAGGTACTCGTATTCTGGAGGGTATTCCGGGGATGCTTGAGGAAATCCTTTCGGTCAGTATAGGGGTAATTTCTACAATCTCCCGGACGCTGGTCGTAGATGCTGCAGAAGTTATCTTCTCCCAGAAAAGGACAGGGGCTGCTTTTGACCACATAATCGCCCTCTTCGTCCAGGCGGAGATAAGTTTCAATAAAGTCAGATTCCTTCATGCGCAGATGCCTGGAAATGCGCTTGATATCCGGAGTTTTGAAACGCGGGCTGATGGTTTTACAGCAATTTGCACACTGAAGGCAGTCAATATGAGAAAAGGCTTCTTCATGAAGGGCAGGAAGCTCACGTTCCAGCCCTTTTCCTTTCTTGGTCTGGAGTTTTTTCAGAAATTGCTTGTTGCTTTTTTTATTTCTCCGTGCCTTTTCCTGCCAGTTGTTTAAATTAATTTCCATACTCTTCTAATATTCTTCTTACCTGTTGTACATATCCGCCGCCGAAAAGCAGACTATGTACCAATAGCGGATATAGTTGGCACAAAGGAATTCTTTTTTGCCAGTCGGGAGCCAGAGGAAAGTATTCATCATAATACCAGTAAAAACGCCGGTCAAATCCTCCGAACAAACGAGTCATGGCCAGGTCAATTTCTCTGAATCCGAAATAAACAGCCGGATCAAAAAGATACGGCTTCCCCTCCGGGCCGCTCAGATAATTTCCTCCCCAGAGGTCGCCGTGCAGAAGAGATGGAGGCTCGTCAGGAAAAATATCAGGGAGGCGGTTATAGAGGTTCATGGCTTGTTTAGAGTGGCTTTTATCCAGCAACTTCCGATCAACACATTGTTGGATAAGCGGCTGGATGCGTTGTGAGACAAAAAAATCAGACCAGTTATCAAAAGGTTTGTTTCGCTGGGGCAGGGGGCCGATGTAATTATCTTCTTGTAACCCAAAGGTATCATTTGTGCAGCGGTGGAGCGCTGCCAGGCCTTTGGCAAAAATATCCCAGAAGTCGGTACTGGCAGGCGTCTTTGGAATGTATTCCATCAGGATAAAATAATGTCCCTCTGCATTGCCGTATGATATGGGTTCTGCTATGTGAAGGGTTTTTTGTTCACGCAATAGTTTGAGACCGTGAAATTCTTTTTCAAAAAAATCAGAAGGAATATCTTCGGCTGTTTTCATGAAAAAATCACCTTCATTGGTTTCAAGATGATGACCGGAATGGGTATCTCCGCCGGACGGGGGCGTGTTATTTTTTATTTCAACTTTTTCTTTGGCATGTTGTTGTAGTTTATTCTCAATTTCTTTTTTCAATAATTCACTTAACTGCATAAATATTTAATGAAAAGGCTTTTGTTATTTAAAACGAAGGTACTATATATTTTGGGAGCATTTCTGGTTATCTGGGCTTTTCAACTTGCCTTTTCCCATTTACCGGATTTCCGGGCATTTTACCTGTATCATTTTTACCCCTGGCTGTCGGAAACTTTGCGCCGACTGACCGGATGGTTCCCTTTTAGCATCGGAGATATTATATACTTACTGGCTGCTGCCTGGTTATTGATTGGACTCTTTCGATTTGTTAAAAACCTTTTATTGTTAAAAAGACGTCCTTTTGGGTGGCTGGGGAGCATACTCCGATTCATTTTTATCGTAATGGTGGCCTACTTTATATTTTTGCTGCTTTGGGGAGCCAATTACAGGTACAACCGGTTATATACTGGACTTGGGATATCCTCGGAAGACTATTCGGAAGTCTCCTTACAGCGTTTGTGTGATACCCTTGTCCTGCGTTTAAACCAGCTTCATTTTGAACTGGCGGGGAGTGATACCCTTTCCGTAACTAAAACATTGTCTTATAAAGAGATAAAAAAGGAGACTATTAAAGATTATAAACGTATAAGCAAAGAGGATTCGTTGTTGGATTATTCTTATCCCAGTATTAAGCCATCCATGTTTGGCTACCTGATGAATTTTGCCGGTATTACAGGGTATTACAATCCTTTTACCGGGGAGGCGCAGGTAAATACTACCCCCCCTGCTATTGCCTTGCCTTTTACCACCTGCCATGAGGTGGCCCATCAGATAGGATTTGCTGCTGAAGATGATGCTAATTTTGTGGGATATCTTGTTGCCTCTTCTTCCCCTAATATTTTTTTCAGGTATTCGGCCAATTTTTCCCTTTTATTGTATGCCATTAATACCCTCGCAGCGAAAGCGCCCCGGGTTGCAGATTCTTTATGGAACCATCGTCTGACAAAGGGAGTGAAAAAGGATTATGAAGCACATTTTGCATTTTATCATGAGTTTCATTCCCGCTTCAGACCTATACTGGATCAGGCTTATGATCAATATCTGAAAGCCAATGATCAGAAAAGAGGCATCCGAAGCTATAGGAGAGTAGTGGCCCTGGTATTAAGTTATGAAAAAATACATGGAAAGTTACCCTGAGGAATGGTCCTATTCTTCCACATAATCCAGGTCTTTATGGAAGGTCTCCTCAAGAGTAAAAGCCGTTATCAGCGCAACAACAAGGCAAATCCCTCCAACCAGGGCGCCACTGGTATAAATGGAGAAGAAATCTTGAAGGAATACATACAAAGCTGAAATAGGAATGAGCATTCCTCTGACAAAATTGGTTACAGTAGTGGTTACTGTTGCCCGGAGGTTGGTGCCAAATTGCTCTGCCGCAATAGTGATAAAAATAGCCCAATAACCTACAACCACTCCAAGGGCAAAGCAAACCCGGTAAAACAGGGACGGGCTGACTTCATGCAGGCTGAAATACCAGACCACCACAGAGGTAGTCAGTATTAAAAAAAGAATAACTGTCTTCTTTCGGCTTTTCCAGATTTGACTGATGATGCCGCTTAAGAGGTCTCCTATTACCAGTCCGGCATAACTGACCATTACGGCAAAGCCGGGCTTCACCGGTCCGGTTACCCCCATTTCCTTTGCGAAATCGTTGGAAAAGAACACCAATATGCCCACCACATACCAGATGGGTATTCCTATTAAAATACATTTTAAATACTTGTAGAACCTCTTTTTATTTGTAAAAAGAGAGAAAAAGTTTCCTTTGCTTATAGCAGTGCTTTTTATGCTGTTAAACATACCGGACTCCAACACACCAAGGCGCAGGATCAATAAAAAGATTCCCAGGCCTCCGCCAAAAAAATAGCATGTTCTCCAGCTAAATTCTTCTGAAATGAGAAAAGCTACAATGGCGCCACAGACGCCAATAGTTGGTATGAGCATGGTACCATAGCCTCTTTTGTTTGTTGGCAGCACCTCTGCAACAAGTGTAACTCCGGCGCCCAGTTCACCAGCCAGGCCCAGCCCGGCCAGGAAACGCCATACAATATAGCCCTCAATACCCTGCACCATTCCGTTGGCAATATTGGCAACAGAATACAAAATGATAGAGCCGAACAGAACCTTCAACCGCCCCTTTTTGTCTCCCAGAATTCCCCAAAGAATACCGCCAACCAACATGCCGGCCATTTGTACGTTAATGAGCAGCAGCCCTTTGTGGCTGATTTCTACCGCGGAAAGTCCAAGGTCTTTCAAGCTTTCTACGCGGATGATGCCAAACAATACCAGGTCATAAATATCCACAAAATATCCCAGTGCGGCAACGATCACAACCAGGCTAAAGACAGGACGATGAGAGGATTTCATTCAATCGTATTTAGATTCATCTATATCGGAGGTTACAGGGGCTTTGGGTGTTTTTTTCTTGCCAAAAAGTATCTTGAATAATACGGGAGCAGTTGTAACAACAACCATTGCAATTACGATAATAAACAGGTGATCCTGAAGCCCGGGGATTGCTTTCCCCAGGTAATATCCCCCTAAAATCATGATCGCCACCCAGGCGATGCACCCGATCACATTGAAAATCCCGAATTTCTTAAATCCCATTTTTACAATCCCGGCTACTATGGGGGCAAAAGTGCGAATAAAAGGCAGAAAACGGGCCAGTACGATGGCGCTCCCTCCATATTTCTCATAAAACTCGTTGGCCGCCAGCAGGTGTTTCTTTTTAAAAAGGAGACTATCCTTTCGTTTAAAAAGCAGGGGACCGGATTTTTTGCCGAACCAATAGCCTGCAAAATTTCCCAGGATACCGGCAAGGGTGACTAATATCACAGTCTCCCATACGTTTAGTCCTGAAATATGATTGTTAAGAGATAAGGTCATGCCCGTTACAAAAAGCAGCGAATCACCGGGCAGAAAAAACCCTAAAAACAGGCCGGTTTCTGCAAAGATAATGACCAACAACAGCCACAGTCCACCATGATCAAGAATCCATTGTGGATTGATAAGATGTTGCAACATTTCCCAGGCGTTTCCCATAAATATGATTGTCTTAGGGCTTCAAAAGTTGTTTGCGAATATCGGTAAAAGTTTGAATACTTTGGTTAATGGGCGCTATAAATTAAATGCTTTGTCCCGTCCTCTGTTAAAAAAATGTAACTTTTCTTCCTCTTTTTTGACAGAAGGGCCTATATTTGGCCCACTATTACCTGAGAAATTATCGAAATCTGATCTTAAATACGACAAATTTTTATGAGTTTATTTACCAGGAAGCCCATTAGTCAGCTTTTAGCAGAATCTGCCGATACGGAACATGGACTAAAGAAAACGTTAAGCGCGGGGGCGCTTATCGCTTTGGGAATTGGTGCGGTTATAGGCGCCGGCCTTTTTTCTATTACGGGTATTGCGGCAGGCAGCCATGCCGGCCCGGCTATTACCATTTCTTTTGTAATTGCAGCTGTGGGTTGTGCTTTTGCCGGGTTATGCTATGCCGAATTTGCTTCTATGATTCCGGTTGCGGGAAGCGCTTATACCTATTCTTATGCTACGCTGGGGGAGTTTGTCGCCTGGATTATTGGATGGGATTTAGTATTAGAATATGCCGTGGGAGCGGCTACAGTGGCATCCAGCTGGTCCGGTTATCTACAAAAACTTTTGGAGTCTATAGGCCTGAGTCTGCCTCCTGCACTGATCATCACGCCATTTGATTCCATAACCCTTGCTAACGGGTCCATTGTACATGGAATCATTAATTTACCTGCGGTCTTTATTGTGGTAGTGATGTCGCTGATCTTAATCCGTGGAACACAGGAATCTTCCCGGGTCAATAATATTATTGTTGTACTGAAAGTAGCCATTGTTCTGATTTTTATTATCATAGGCTGGCAATATATCCGTCCGGCTAATCTGGAACCTTATATTCCTGCAAACACAGGTGAATTTGGTGCTTTTGGATGGTCTGGCGTGTTGCGAGCTGCGGGATTGGTATTTTTTGCTTACATCGGGTTTGATGCGGTGTCCACCGCCGCGCAGGAAACGAAGAATCCCAAAACAGCTATGCCCATCGGGATTTTAGGAGCCCTGGCTATTTGTACCGTCCTTTATATGTTGTTTGGTTACGTTATGACGGGAGTAACCAACTATACAACCCTCGTGGGCGGAGGCAGTGAATTGGCCCCGGTAGCAACTGCCATAAATCACATGGGCCCCATGGGAGCAAATGGGGTGGTTACCCCGGCTTATCCCTGGCTGAACAGGTTTATTATTATAGCGATTTTACTGGGGTACTCCTCTGTGATATTAGTCATGTTATTGGGACAGAGCCGTGTTTTTTATACTATGAGTAAAGATGGTTTGCTTCCCCGTGTTTTTTCTGATTTGCATCCGCGCTTCCGTACACCGGCCAAATCCAATTTGTTATTTATGGTATTGGTGAGCGTATTTGCGGCTTTTGTACCCGGCAGGGTAGTAGGAGAAATGACGAGCATAGGTACTTTGCTTGCTTTTATCCTGGTTTGTATCGGAATCCTGGTTATGCGTAAAAAAATGCCCGATGCACCGCGCGCATTCCGTACACCATTGGTTCCTTATATTCCTATTTTGGGTATTTTAGTGTGTTTCGGAATGATGGCCTTCTTGCCGCTGGATACCTGGATCAGGCTGATTGCCTGGATGATGATTGGTTTTGATATTTACCTTTCTTTCGGAATCCGAAAAAGCCATGTAACAGATGATGACAGTAAAACGGAGACAATCAGGAGTTTTAAGATAACTTCGGCCTGTGGTTTGGGATTGTGTGTGCTTCTGGCAATCATTACCCTCCTGCATCACCACATGAACCCGGAGGATTCCGGGCTGATCATCTTTGCCGTACTTATGAATATCTTCCATATTATTTATTACTTGTATTATAATCAGGTAAGAGGGAAGAAATTAAGAAAGCAATAAGAGATTCTATAGAAGGTATAGCTGGAGGGCTTTAAGAAGGCTATTACGCAGAGCTTCGCAGAGAATCGCGGAGTTGCGCAGAGAGATTTTAGGGGTTAATACTTTGCGGTTCTCTGCTGCTTGGTGAGCCTTTGCTGTACAGCAAGAGCTATTACGCGGTATAGGAGGCTATTACGCAGAGCTTCGCAGAGAATCGCGGAGTTGCGCAGAGAGATTTTAGGGGTTAATACTTTGCGGTTCTCTGCTGCTTGGTGAGCCTTTGCTGTACAGCAAGAGCTATTACGCGGTATAGATGAGGCTATTACGCAGAGTTTCGCAGAGAGATTGCTTGCGGCCTTTGTGTGAAACACTCGTTTTTTCCTGCCAAAATGCCATATCCGGTGCTTAGTACACCAATTTTAACTGCCGGATGATCTCTTTGGGGTCTTCAGACTGAAAAACCAGGCTTCCCGCTACCAGTACGTCCGCTCCTGCTTTGAGAATAGTGGATGCATTTTCGAGGGTAACGCCGCCGTCTATTTCTATGAGGGTATCCAATTTCCGCCGGTCGATCATCTTGCGAAGCTCCTTTATTTTCACAATGGTGTATGGAATAAAGGATTGTCCGCCAAACCCGGGATTAACACTCATCAGGTTAACAATATCTGTGTCGTGCAGGATGTCCTGCAAGAGGCTTACAGGGGTATGTGGATTGACAGCCACGCCGGTTTTCATTCCCAGTTTTTTAATCTGCTGCAGGTTTCGGTGCAGGTTGGGACAGGCCTCAATATGTACTGTGAGGTGATCGGCGCCTGCCTCTTTAAAGGCTTCCGCATATTTTCCGGGTTCTTCAATCATCAGGTGCACATCCATTGGTTTTTTGCAGATTCTTTTGACGGCATCGATGACGGGAATCCCAAAGCTGATATTGGGGACAAAACGCCCGTCCATCACATCCAGGTGGAGCCAGGAAGCTTCGCTTTGATTGACCATTTCTACTTCCTTACCAATGTTTAAAAAATCGGAAGCTAATAAGGAAGGGGCGATATAAATATTGTCTTGTGCCAAAATAGAGCGTTTTGATATTATAAAGTTAGTTTAACCTGTCGAGAGCGGCTTTCGCAAGTTTGTTATCTTCATTAAAGATCAGCGCTTGTTCATAATCCCGGACCGCCGCTTCTTTTTGATTCATTTTCTCCCTGGCAAGCCCCCGGTGGTAATAGGCTTCCGAGCTCGCCGGATTGATTTTTATGGCTAAATTAAATATTTCTCCGGCTTTTTTCCAATCTTTACCCTTTTCATATAGCTTTCCCAGTTTCAGGTAAGCCTTATAATATTGTATGTCTTTCTCAATACATTGATTATAGGCGGTTATGGCTTCTTTATCTTCATTCTGCTGTTCATACAACAAGCCCATGCAATAGTAGGGTTCGGCAGCGGTGGAGTCCACTGCAGCCGCTTTTTTATAATAGTAAACTGCCTCGGGTTTGTTTTGGTCAAGCAAAAGATCTCCCATTCTCATCAATGCATTATAGGAAACAGGGGGGAGCTTCATCACTTTTCTCATGATCTGCAGGGCCTTTTTTTTATTTCCCAGGGCTTCATAAGCCTGTGATTGCAGCCCCAGCGCCTGGGTGAGTTCCGGATTTTTGGCTAATAAGGTGTCGGTCTGCAGAATAGCAGCCTGATATTTTTCCTGGTTTAACAGAGTGTAAGCCAACTGAAGGCGTGCCCTGCTGTTGGAATGGTCAATTGCGATGGCTTTATAAAAATTCAGCCGGGCCGAATCTAAGAAATGTTGACTTAGGAAAAGCTGCCCCAGAGCCGTGAAATAAGCAGATTCCAGGGGATCCAAGAGTATCGCCTGCTGCAAATCTTTTTTTGCCCGTGGATAGTCTTTGGTGATGTACAACAGAGCCCCCCTTTCATAATAGAGTTTGGCGCTGTCCGGATGTTTTTGAATAGAATCAGTCAGTTGGGATAACCTTTCTGAATGATATACAGAATCCTCTTCCACTTCCTGCCCGTTCTGAGAAGAAGGATTCCCAAAACGGCAGGATACAAAACCTGCACAAAGACCTGAAAGCAGGAACAGTTGAAGAAAAGACTGCCTGAAAGAGAAGGACTTTTGCATTTTACAAAGATAAAACCCTTTATTGATAACGGATTTAGTATCTGAATTTGAAATGTTGCTTCTCTTTAATTTCTTTTCTGAAAAAAACCATCCCAAAGTAAAAAGTATCTATAGTAAGGGTTACGGCAGGATGGGCTTTGATGGTTTCCCAGGCCTCTTCCATTTCTACTGTCCAGTTGATGTCGTCAAATATCAGGATAGAATTGTTGTGAACTTTTGACAGGCAGGTTTCAAAATAGCGCAATGTGGGTTCCTGGCGGTGATTTCCGTCAATAAATGCCAAGTCCAGGGCAGGCATTTCCTGTACAGCGCCTTCCAGGGTATCGTCAAAATCACCATTGATCATCCTGATGTTATCCAGATGAAGTTTTTTGAAGGTAGATTTGGCTATTTGCGCTATCTCGGGGCTGCCTTCCAGCGTTGTAACGGTGCTGTGAGAGCGGGCGGATGCCAGGTAAGAAGTGGAAATGCCGAGGGAGGTACCCAGTTCGAGAATATGCTTTGGATTAAAATAATTGACGATCCTGAACAACAGGCGACAGTACTTGGGCCTTTTGGCCGCATGTCTGGCAATTTCGCTTATCCGTCGTTTAGCGTTATGCTGCACGCGGGAGCCGGCGCCTAATTCGGTTACCTCTATGAGGGTACGATCCCTCAATAATCGTTTCCTCCTTTTTTCAATCAAAAGGAAGGAGTAATATCGTCTTTCGTCTTCCAGTACATTGGTAAAAAATTCGTAGGCAAAAGGAGAATGCAATTTATTGGCGCCGGCGCTTTCTGTAAGATGCCTGATGTATCTTTTAGCTAGGTGCAGGTCAATATTCATCTGGCTAATATTGGTTATAAGTTAACAAATATAAGGTCAATCTGTCTTTTTATTCCTATGGAACTGTATTTTTGCAAAAATTAACAATATACTAACGTGGACTACGCTGAAACCATTGATTTTCTGTATTCAAAACTTCCGATGTTTAGCCGGCAGGGCGCCTCTGCTTATAAAAAGGATTTGACCAACATCCGGTTGTTGTGCGAAGTGCTGGGGAATCCTCAAAAACAATTTAAGAGTATTCACGTGGCGGGAACCAATGGGAAAGGCTCCGTATGTCACATGTTAGCGGCTGTGCTGCAGCAGTCCGGCTATAAAACAGGCTTGCATACATCTCCACACCTTTTGGATTTTAGAGAACGAATCCGGATAAACGGCGGAATGGCCGCAAAAGAATTTGTGGTAGATTTTGTAGAAAACAACCAGGAACTCATTAAGAGGGTACAGCCGTCTTTTTTTGAGCTTTCAGTGGCTATGGCTTTTAGCTGGTTTGCAATAAATAAGGTGGAGGTTGCCGTAGTGGAGGTAGGCCTGGGCGGGCGGCTGGACAGTACCAATATTTTAGAACCGGAGTTGGCTGTCATTACCAACATCAGCCTGGACCATACAAAATTGCTGGGAAGCACCCGGAAAGAAATTGCCGGCGAAAAAGCAGGTATCATTAAGCGGGGTACGCCGGTGGTCATTGGCGAAACCGATGCAGAAACCGCCCCCGTCTTTACGGAAAAAGCGATGCGGGAGCAGGCGCCGATTTATTTTGCAGATCAAATGCTGGCGGTTCGTCTGAAAAAGCAGCAGCCCGGCGGTCAGTGGGTATCGGTAGAAAACCTTTCGGATCACCTGACAGAGGAATTCAAATTGGACCTTTCCGGAAATTATCAGGCCTCCAACCTGCGAACAGTGGTTTGTGCCGTAGAAGTATTACGGGAAAAAGACTGGCATCTGGACAAAGAGAATACCCAAAAAGCGCTACGAAAAGTTAAAAAATCGACCGGATTGCGGGGACGATGGGAGGTATTGAAACATCATCCGCTCGTGGTAGCAGATGTGGGGCACAACGTAGCCGGCATTCAGGAGATCATGAACCAGATACGAGCAACTTCCTTTGACCGTCTTTTCATCATTACCGGATTTGTAAAAGATAAAAATGTGGCCGAAGCGCTAAGCCTCTATCCCAAAGAAGCAACTTATTTCTTTTGCCAGGCAGATAATCCACGTGCGCTCCCAGCGGAGGCGCTGATGGAGGTTGCTCAATCCTTCGGACTTGAGGGAAATCCTTATCCATCCGTGAAGGCGGCTTACCAGACTGCCCTAAAAGCAGCCGCCCCGGCAGATATGATTTTAGTATGCGGAAGTACTTTCGTAGTGGCAGAAATACTGAGGGAGAGGGGCTGTTAGGGAGATTATGTCATTATTGCCGCGGCCAGATATTTAGCACCTTGGAATCGGAATTTGGGTCAGTGTCTGTTATGAGCGGGCGAAAAAGGCTATTTTATGAGTGGAGACAATGAGAGGCGGGTAGAGGGATTTCTACAATTTACCGGACGGATTAATCTGGGCGACTTATTACGTAAAGGTTAAGAAAATTTAAAGAGTTGACCCAAACCAACAAGCCGGAGGGGAATATCGCCAGAAGTATTAGATCCGCCAGGCTCGCGAAAGGATATTAAAAATATTTTACAACAAGGGAATAAAAAAATATATAAAAAAAAGAGAAAGTTATAGTTTTTTTATTATTTTCACAGATAATTAATTAAAGCTATGTTAGAAACACTTTTAAGGATTGGGGAATGGCAAGCGGAAGGGAAGAGTAAATGGGACAGATTCTTAGACTATCCTAAAATAGAGGCGGAGGATAGAAAGGGAAATAAAATCACCAATTATACCTTGCCCATTATCTTTGATTTAGATAATCAGGAAGTGATTATTGATGAAAATAATTTGGAGGAATATGATGAAGAGAAAATAGAAGCCGCTATTCCCCTAAAAGTAAAAGGCGGACATAATAAAGCTATTTATACTGCTGTTCCTGCCGGGAAATTGAAGCAGGTTTATAAAACTTTTTTTGGAAAGTACGGCGGAGAAATACATAATGGGGAATTAGTAGAAGCCATTAAAAAAGAAGATGAATCTTTATTGTCCAATGATTTTAACCAACTTCTTTCGGATATTTTCAATCTAAAGGATAGATTTACTGAACAAGTTCTTTTTACTAAAAAAAGTGATGATCGTGAAATTAGTATTAAAGAAATAAATGAAAATTTTGAATTAGGTCGCCATGAAAAAATTGTATTTCTGACAGTTAAGATTAAAGCTATTAAATACGGCTTTGATGAACCTACTTTATTTTCAGAAGTGCTGGAATACAAAGAATTTTTGGAAGTATCCCTTTTTGGCAAAGAAGAAGATGAAACCAAGAAAGAAAAAATAAGTAAATTATGCTATGCGAGTGGTGAAATAACGGAAGATGTGGAAGAATTAAGTATTGATACAAGGTATGGTTTAAATAAAATGTTCGTTACAACTACTAAAAACTTTGCCTCTCAGTTTGATGATAAAATTTTTAACAGAAACTATCAAGTAAGTGAAAAAAATCAAAAGTATTTAGATGTTGCTTCTGAATACCTTTTAAAAAAGGGCTATGTTATTAGAATCGCAAATACCGAGCACGTCATAATTCCCCAATTTCTATCAACTTCAGAAGTCGATTTAGAAGATGCCCTAGACGGGATTCAGATAAAATCTGATTTGCTATTTAAAATGAAAAGTCTGAAAGGATTATCTGATTCTATTGACGATGAACTGGACTATGTAAATGAGTCCGTCTTTTGGTTAAATTTTGTTGCTTTTGATACAGACAGAAAGGGGTATTTTAAATCTACTGAAGCCATCAAAGATGTGAGTAATTTCTTTTTTCAGAAGATTATACAGCAATTCTTTGTCATAGATAAAGAATTTCGAGAAAGAGAATTTGTAGATTGGGATAAAGTGATGAGCAATTATGGAGATCCACGCTACTTCAATTTTAATTCCCTTTATGAAATTATCCCAGTTCGCAAGGATAAAGAAAAGAAAAACAAGGCGCTCGATCTTTTCAAGGCCATTTTAGAAAACAGAAAGGTAAAAAGGGAAATTTTATTTGATTATTTCACAGAATTAATACTCTGTCATTACTATAATAGATATAAAAGCTATAACAACGTTCACGATTACTCACAAAAGGGAAATAGAAAACGAAAAGACTATTTCAAGTGGGCCGTAAGAGACAGCGTTTTCAAATACCTCGCCTTTTTTCAATTTTTAAAAAATTTAAAACTTATCGATATGGAAGAAACCACACAAACAGCAGAAGCAGAGAATAAGAATTATGATGAAGAAATTCAAAAATTCTTTGTAGCAATGGATTATACCCAAGCGCAAAAAGCAATGTTCTTTTTAGGAAGAATGTTGAACAGCGTAGAATATGTCCAA
>CAYRBD010000044.1:17125-26956 GCA_964422465.1 uncultured Chitinophagaceae bacterium | reverse complement strand
TTCCCCTTTGCATGCCACTGAGCCATCCGGGCACAAGTGCCGGTACCACAAGGGGATCGGTCAATTGCTTTTTCCCCATAAAAAACGGCATTGCGTGCAGTGGCCTTTTTATCCATCGGCTCTCCGGCCCACATTATATGACTCACCCCCTGAATCGCATCTTGCTCCGGATGAATAAAATGATACTTGTTGTTAATCTTCTTTCTTATTTCTCTACTCCATATAATCAATTGTTCTGCTCTATAGCTTCCTAAGCCTTTAAAATTTTCCTGCGGATCAATAATCGCATAAAAATTCCCTCCGTAAGCCACATCGAAACAAAGTTTTCCCAATGTAGAATGCGCAATATTTAGACCCTTTGCAGCCAGAAAAGATTTCACATTTTCAATTTTTACCGATTTCACTTTATTCCCCTCCAGCTTATAATAGGCGCTTACCAAACCCGCCGGGGTTTCCAATCGTACTATACCTTTAGTTTTTGGAACAATTAATCCATTCTCAATGGCAATGGTAACCGTTCCGATGGTTCCGTGCCCACACATTGGGAGGCAGCCACTGGTTTCGATAAATAGTATAGCAGCATCATTTTCAGGGTCTTTAGGAGGATATAACATACTGCCACTCATCATGTCATGTCCTCTGGGTTCAAACATTAACGCCTTGCGTATCCAATCATATTCACGGATAAAATGCAGCCTTTTTTCAACTATATCCGCTTCTTCCAAAACCGGGCCGCCCTCGACTACCAGACGCACCGGATTGCCACAGGTATGGGCATCTATACAAACAAAACGGCTCATATTGCCAACTCTAAATAATCTGGTAAAACAGGCCTGTTTCTCAATCCTTCTTCAATAACTTTAAGAACCTGTTCTCTTTCTTTGCCTATAAGTTTCAAGCGTGGCGCTCTGACACTTTCTGACCCAATCCCCGTTTTTGCGGCAGCCAGTTTAATATATTGAACCAGCTTGGGATGGACATCCAATTCCAGGAGAGGCAGGAACCAGCGATGGATATTTAAAGCTTCTTTAATTCTGCCTGCCTTAACCAGCCGGTAGATTGCGACCGTTTCTTTCGGAAACGCATTTACCAGGCCGCCAACCCAGCCATCCGCTCCCATCAGTATGCTTTCCAGTGCCAAAGTATCCACCCCGCAAAGAATATTAAATCTTTTCCCAAAACGGTTGATCATAGCCGTTACACGGGAAACATCGCGAGTGGACTCTTTCACCGCCTGTATGTTTTCACAAGACTGCAGTTCGTCAAACATGTCCAATGTAACCAGTATCTTGTAATCCACGGGATTATTATATATCATAATAGGAAGTGAAACAGAATGAGCTACTTCTTTGAAAAAGGTAACTGTTTCCCTGTGGTCCGATTTATAACGCATGGGAGGAAGTAGCATAAGCCCATGCGCTCCCATTTTTTCTGCATTTTGAGCTTGTAAAACCGCTTCGTTTGTAGAACCTTCTGCAATATTCATGATCACAGGAACCTGGCCCGGGACCTGCTCAAGGGTAAATTTGGTTAAAGAATCCAGTTCTTCCTTTTCTAAAACACTGGACTCTCCCAAAGTACCTCCTAAAACAACTCCATCAATCCCTGCCTCTAATTGTGCAGATAAATTTTTTTCGTATTGTATCAAATCCAGCTTTCCGTCATCTGTAAATTGTGTCGTGATTGCCGGAAAAATACCATCCCATTTAAATTCCATTATTTTTCCATTTTTGGTTAACTAATTCTGCAAAGGTAACCTGCCCCTGAATCATAAACTGTCTTTAAATTAGCAAGTATTTGAACAATATTGATATCTTTCCATAGACATCCATCTTTTGTGTATTAATATTGTATTTTGTATCAGAATACATGATTTATGACCATTATTTCATTCAAGATTCCCAAAACGCGAAAAGACACCTACCATTTTCAAGTGGACCGGCTAAATCATTTTTATGATAAACTACATAAACATCCGGAGGTGCAGGTAACTTTTATTGAAAAAAGCTCGGGAACTCTGATCGCAGGCGATTACATCGGGAAATTCAGCCCGGGAGATGTTTTTATCATTGGGTCATCCCTGCCCCATGTCTTTCGTAACGAGTTGTCCTATTATACACGTGGAAAACATCAAAAGACGGCCGGATTTTCATTGTATATAGACATGGAAGTATGGAAAGAAAATTTTTGGGCCGATAAAGAATCTAAACCCCTTGCCTTATTTTTTAAAAAATGCCACGCTGCTTATAAGGTTTCGGGAGGACTTAAAGACGACCTGGCTAAAGCCCTGAAACAAATGGAGCAACTCCGTGGGTTCGAACGTATGCTGTTCATGCTCAACACCCTGTTCCTGGTTTATAAAAGCAGGCGTGATCTCGAGGTACTTTCGGACAAAGGCAACTGGGGAGAAATAACTGAAAATGAGGGCAGAAGGATGGCCCGGGTTATTCAATTTACCCTGGATGAGTGCGACCGTTCTATCAGCCTGAAAGAAGTAGCAGAGGTTGCCAACCTGACGGTAGAAGCTTTTTGTCGCTATTTTAAAGCACATACCCGTAAAACTTATGTTACTTTTTTAAATGAAATAAGAATCAACAATGCCTGCCAACTACTAACTACTGAAGAACTAACTAAATCGGAAATAGCGTGGCAATGTGGATTCAATAACCTATCCTATTTTAACCGTACTTTCAAAAAAATAACCGGTAAATCTCCGGGAGAATATGAGAAACTGGTAAAGTAAATTACCTTTTTCGGCTCCAAAAGCAACTTATCAAACTTCTCCCTCCTCCGGCACGGCTGCCAGGTGATTTTCCTTAGCAAAATTACACCAGTAACAATCTTCTTCTCCACAACCAATATAAAACTCATGGTTCTGAATTTTCTCCCAACTCTCATGGATCTGCTGCAATACAATTGCTATGTCCTGAGGCTTAATATCAATACGCGCCTTAATAAATTCCCCTTCTTTATTGGGCTCAACAAAATCAAACTCTGTGCTCATAACCTGCCAGTCTTTTTGGTGATAATGGTCTAGTAATATCTTATAAAAAACCGCCTGTCGCCAATAATTCCCCCCTATTGGTTCTTTCTCTGAAGGGCTTTTCAATTTATCTTTGGTATATCTGCTGTCCACATTCCCTGTTTTGTAATCTACCACGTTGACCAGGCTCCCTTCAAATTCCAGTTTATCCATTGCGCCTTTTAACGGGATGCCCTCAACAACTATGTTATTAAAACGCCTTTCTACACTGACCACTTTATTCCAGGTATTCACATATTTATTGTAATAATCCGTAAGAATGGTTTCTCCATATTCTGAACGCCTGTCAAAGGCTGCTTTTGTAAAATGCTGACGATTGCGCTTCATATAATAATGGAAACTACTCAATAGGTTTTTTACCGGCGGAAATCCATCTTCGTCATTATCCTGCATCTTTCGGAAAAGCTGTTCCAACGCGTAATGGATGGCGGATCCAAACTCCATAGCCTCAGATTTTCCGGAAGGTACCCGGATAAGATTATTATAATAAAACTTTAACGGACACTCCAGATAGTTGTTTAAAGCGGTTACATTCATTGAAAATTTACTAAGTAAATCTTCTATAAATTGTTGCTCTATATGTTGGATCTCATGCTGTTTTATCTCCGTAAAATTCAAAGCTGCAAAATGAACCAGTTGCTCTTCAGAAAGAAGAGGCTTCTCTTCTGGAAGTTCCATCTCCTCTTTTATCTCAGCAAGGAACCGGGAGGCTTCTTTCTCTTTCCCCTCATTACTGTTTAACCCCCGCGTAATAAAAAGTTCCTTCTCTGCCCTGGTCATGCCCACAAAAAACAGCCGCCTGTTTTCTTCTACCTTATGTTCTTCTCCTGTAGAATGAATAAGGGTATCCGGAATTTTATATCCCCTGCTTGTTCCCCTGCTTTTTTCCCATTTATCGCTTTCACATCCTGCTAAAAACACTACTTCATATTCCAGTCCTTTTGAACCATGCACCGTAAGCAGGTGCACCCCTTCCTCCGTTTCCATATTCCGATTGATGGTAAGCCCGAGGTCGTTGTTTTTCATTAAAGCAAGTGTACTCAAAAGTTCGATCAGTGTTAAATCAGGGTTTCTTTGGGTTTCTGCCTTCACAAAATCAAAGAAAGAAGTTAGCAACTGCATATACCATACTTTTTCGTTACTTCGTAAGGCGAAAGTGAGAAAACCATTCTCCCGGATAACTATTTCGATGAATTCTAAAAGTGTTTTGTTGACTGCATCTTTTATCCGCTTCTCCAATAAGGTAACTGCTTTTAGAATAGCGTCATGTGGCTGTTGAGTAAAGAGTTCGGGATTTTTAGTTTGTAACCATTCTTGTAAATAAGCCCTGAATGATTTTTTCTTCTCTCCTCTCAGGAGAGAAACAGCGCTCATTAACCGGGCTATCTCATAAGCAGGAATACCATAATATTCATAATGTAATATTTCAAACAGCAAATTATCCCCGCTGTACGGGATATCCAGTTCTGAAGCAACATATTCTAAAACAGAAAGCAATTTTTTTATGAAGGGTTCCTGCAAAATGTCGATCTTCTTCTTAATAAAGTAAGGTATATTTTTAGCCTGAAAATAGCGGCTCAACTCCTCTCCATATTTGTTGTTCCTGTATATAACCGCTATTTTTTCAGGACTTACTTTTTTATTCTCTAAAAGGTCTTCTATAGCATACGTTATACCCGCCATTTCAGAAAAAGTATTTTGATAATCCAAAAAGCAGGGGCGCAGTTTCGAGTCCTCCAAAGCAGGGTTTCCGGCAGTCAATATTTTTTTAAGATTATCCAATTGATTCACCAACCGCTCTTTATTGTTTTTAATAACCGCCTGGGAAGCATCTAATATGGATTGTACGGACCGGTAGTT
This sequence comes from uncultured Chitinophagaceae bacterium, assembly GCA_964422465.1. GTDB lineage: Bacteria > Bacteroidota > Bacteroidia > Chitinophagales > Chitinophagaceae > FW021-bin31. Next base: position 22,053 of record CAYRBD010000044.1, on the reverse strand, counting down.
AACTGTCAATACAACAGTCTTCAAATACTCCACATAACGTGTAGCAAAGTTTACCATATTTTCTACATTGGCTCCCTGAAAACGAAAGATAGACTGATCATCATCTCCCACAACAAAAACATTAGGGTTATCCTCTTCTCCACACAATTTTTGCAATAATTGATTTTGAGAGCCACTGGTATCCTGAAATTCATCTACCAGGATGTATAAAAATTGCTCCCGGTAAGCGGCCAGCAAATCCGGATGGGCGTCAAAAGCGTCAATCACCCAATTAATCATATCAGAAAAATCATAACGACCTCTCTGGTCCATCAACTGTTCATAGCGGTTAAACGTTTCTACGGCGGCCAAAGTCAGTTTCATCTTCCGCTCTTCTTCTTTTATCTTCTTCGGATTGGGGTCTCCCTTCCGGATACCCTTCTTTTTGTTGCCTCTTTTATAGATAAACGCTTCCCGCTGAGGCAGTTCTGCTACATAACTATGGACAGCCGGAATAAGGTCTTCCGGACTCCATCGCTCCCGCTTCATGGTTTCATAAAAAGAGCTTAGGTTTTTAATCTCATAATCTACATCTCCACGGTATCTTTTTAGCACATTTCCCTTGGGAAGTTCTTCTGTAATCTGTTTGATAATTTCCAGCCTTTCCAGATCAGAAACCGGTTCCAGTTCATTCTTTTTGAAAACATGAAGATGCTCCTGGATGACCTCATTACAAAAGGCATGAAAGGTATTGACCCGCACCTTGTAAGCATCCGATCCTATAAAAGACTGCAATCTTTGCCGCATGGCAATGGTCCCTGCCTCTGTATAGGTCAGGCAAAGAATATTTTCGGCCTGTGTATCCGTTTCATTAAGGATATTCCCAATACGGGCAGCCAAAATCTGGGTTTTTCCGGTTCCGGGGCCGGCAATAACCATTACCGGCCCATCGATATGGTCCACAGCAAGGCGTTGTTCCTCGTTCAGCCGGTTTAAAACCTTTTCAAAATTTTCTTTTAAGAGTTGGCGCGTGGTATTCATAGCTCAAAAATACGGTAAAATAAGGAAGCATTAAATTAATGAACAATTTTATCTTATTTTTGTAAAGATTAGAAACAAATTAATCTTTAATATAACATTTTATTTAACTCCTCAAAATCTATTCAAGTCATGAAAAAAAATTTCTTATCTTTTGGATTGGCTGTAATTTTTATTGCCGCCGTAAGTTGCTCCGGTTCTCAAAATAACAATCAAGACAATTCCGGCTCTCAAGAAAATCTAAAAGTGATTTATGAAGCTCATCTTTCTGCATTAAATTCCAATGTTACCGGAATGCAACCCAATGGGAATGCGCGGTTTGTCATCGCCGATGATACCATGACCGTTACCATTGACATGAACCAGGTACCTCCGAATATGCAACACTGGCAACATTTTCATGGATTTAAGAATGACAGCCTGGCCTCCTGCCCTCCTCAATCTGCCGATAAAAATGGAGATAGCATCATTGATGTAATAGAAACAGAGCCTTTTTCGGGAACAACCATGGTGCCTTTCAACGGAATGCCTGCCCACATGGATGTAGGCAGTGACACCTATCCCGAAGCAGGCGCTGACAGCGCTTACCATTATGAAACAAAAATACCAATGGATCAGCTTAAAGCCGGATTTGCCAAAGCTTTTGGAGATACCCTGCTCGATCTGGATAAACGGGTTCTGTATATTCATGGTGTACCTTCAAATACAAAACTTCCTTCATCCGTTGCTTCCATTGCAGATATTCCCACCCAGATTACGCTGCCCATTGCCTGCGGCAAAATCGAAAAGGTGAACCAATAGGAAGGTTTAGAGAAGTAAACCCTTACCTTTGCGGGAAAATATGAACAACATGAGGAAACCGAATCTGTCCCTGGCTTTTTTTATTCTCCTTCCTTTTTTAATTTCTTCCTGCTCAAGGAGTAAAATCAAGTTGCAAAAAGAATGGGGGACCTATTTTAAAGAAGCTGGCGTAGAAGGCTGCCTCATGTTGCATGATTATCACGAAGGCGTTTTTGATGTATATAAACTTGAAAAGATGCAGGACCGGACCTTGCCTGCCGAAACTTTTAACGTCGTAATTGCTATGGCAGGCTTGGAGACCGGCGTTATTCCGGATACCAGTTCCATTCTTCCCCCAGACTCCACCGTTGAAAATTACAGCTCCGGTTTATCGCTTGCAGCAGCCTTTAAAACCTCCAATACTCCTTATTTCCAGCAGGTTGTGAAAGCCATAGGAAAAAAAAGAATGAACTACTGGATTGATTCTACCTATTATGGCAATAAAAAAATGGGACATGAGCTGGATTCTTTCTGGCTGAACAACACGCTGCAAATATCTCCGGATGAACAGGTAGGATTGATGGAAAGGTTATATTTCGGGAAACTGGCCTTCCAGCCCCGCACGCAGAGGCTAATGAAAAGTTTGTTGATCAAAAAAGAAACCCATAACGACACCCTCTGCTATCAAACCGGAGTTGGCCACGCAGGAAACCAAAAAACAGGATGGATCATTGGCTGGTTCAATCAAAAAGATCATCCTTTTTTCTTTTCTTTAAAAACCGTGGCGGCAGACAGCATTTCAAACCTGGATGCTAAAGACCTGAATATTCTGTATAAAGCGCTAAACAACAAAGGGCTTATAAAAGAAGACGGAAGGATCAATTAGGATAGCATGGCAGGTATTTATATTCATATCCCGTTTTGTAAACAAGCCTGCATTTATTGCAACTTTTATTTTTCCACTCTTTTAAAAAATAAAGAGGTTGTATTGGACGCTATTGAAAGCGAATTGGAGATGCAAGCGGATTACTTCCCTGATAACAGGTTGGATACGCTGTATTTTGGAGGAGGAACTCCCAGCCTGCTTACAGGCCGGGAGATTGAAAAATTAATAAAGAAAACCGATTCAGTTTTCCATTTAAACCGGGAAGCTGAAATCACACTTGAAGCTAACCCGGATGACCTTTCTCCAGAGAAGCAAAAAGAACTGAAGGCAGCCGGCATAAACCGCCTCAGTATTGGCATACAATCGTTTTTTGATGAAGATTTGAGATGGATGAACCGGGCTCACAATGCCCGTCAGGCCTCCAAATGTCTTGAAGATGCATACAATACAGGATTCAAAAACTTTTCTGCAGATTTAATATTTGGGATTCCCGGACTTACGGATAAACGATGGCGGCAAAACATCGATAAAATGATAGCCTTCGAGGTACCTCATCTTTCCTGCTACGCATTGACTTTGGAAGCCAAAACACCGCTTGCCGCAGCTATCCGAAAAAAGAAAATCCCTCCCCTGGATGAAGAACAAGCTGCCCGGCAATTCGAAATCCTGATGGAAAAACTGTCTGCTGCAGGATATGAACAATACGAAATCTCTAATTTTTCTAAACCCGGAATGCGGGCAAGACACAACAGCAGTTATTGGAAAGGTATTCCTTATCTGGGGATAGGTCCGGCTGCACATTCCTACAAGCCCTTTATCCGCCAGTGGAATGTAGCCAACAATACGCTTTACATTAAAAATATAAAAAGCGGGTACCTCCCTTGTGAAAAGGAAGAACTAACCCCTATCATGCAGTTTAATGAATACATCATGACCTCTCTCAGAACGATGGAGGGATGCGACGGTCAACACGTAAAAACCCATTTTGGCTATGTCATATATGAAAATTTAGTAAAGAACTGCCTGCCTTTCATTCAGTCGGGAATGATGAGACAAAATGATTTTCAATTCACATTAACCCAAAAGGGGAAGCTGTTTGCTGATGGAATTTCGTCCAATTTGTTTCTGGAAGAAGTGTAAAATTCTTATTTTTTAGGTATGAAAAATAAGAAAGATAAACCGGTTTTTCAACGCCGTCTTTTCTGGGATGTGGATTTTGACCGGCTGAATTATGATAAACGGGCCCGCTTTGTGATAGAACGTGTTTTTTCGCGTGGGGACGTAGAGGATATTCGCCAATGCAGGCGTTATTATGGAGATGAAAAGATAAGGGAAATTTTAACTACTGCGAAGTGGTTGCCCAAACAAAGTGTCTATTTAGCAGCCGCAATATTTAATAATGAGATAATGGACTTCCAATGTTACAGATCAGCACAATCGAACCCTCATCTTTGGTTATACTAAAACACCTGATGGAAATTCCGGAACTTAAAGATTCCAATTTAGCGGGAGGTACGGCTTTGGCTTTAAAATATGGTCATAGAAAATAATTGTATATTGATTTATTTTCATCCAACGATTTTAATACTGAATTAATTGCTTCCATACTCTCAGCATCATTTTCAACTTTTACTTATCGCAATTTAAACAATCCGATTGGATTGTTTGGTTTTATTGGAGATTTAAAGGTAGATTTTGTAAAGTATTTTAACTATCCAATAATTGAAAAGACCGACATTATTAATGGAATAAGAATTTTAAGTGATGAGGACCTCATAGCTATGAAAATAAATGCTATCTTACGATGTGGTGTAAAAAAAGACTTTTGGGATATTTCAGAAATGTTAAACCATTATTCTTTATCTGATTCTATTTATTTTTACTACGGAAAATATAAAGGACAGCAGTTAGCAATTTCTATTCCCCAAGCCCTCACCTATTTTGAGGATGCAGAAGAAAGTGAGGAGCCAATCAGTTTAAAAAATCAAACCTGGAATTCAGTAAAACAAAATATTCAACAGAAAGTACGCGAATTTTTAATGTGAATTACACTACCATCCTCTCCAATCTTCAATCTTCAATCCTCTGATTTTAGATTTCAGATTAACGATTTGGGATTTTAGATTTTTGGTAATTCTCTGCAACCGAATAATACCGGGCACTGTAGCCACGGTGTCCGAGCGCAGCCGAGGGCATGCGTAAGAAGGTGGTTTCGGCTAACGCAATGATGGTGGTTTCGACTACG
>CAYRBD010000044.1:0-17025 GCA_964422465.1 uncultured Chitinophagaceae bacterium | reverse complement strand
AAACTGAAAATTGCCAACTGCAAACTACCCCTACAAGTACTTCTCTCCCTTATTCCTTTTAATATCTGCCACATAATCTCTTATTTGTTGCTCCCGGTCTTTTCTGCATATTAATAAAACGTCCCGGGTATCTACAACAATAAAATCATCCAGCCCTTGCAATACAACCAGCTTATCGTCCGGTACTTTCACCATGCAACGCGTAGCATCTACAACCCTGACATTCTTTCCATAAACCGCATTGCTCAGGTAATCTTTATCCATATTCTCATAAGCAGAATTCCAGGTACCCAAGTCACTCCATCCGAAGTTCGCAGGTTTAACAAAAACATTATCCGCTTTTTCCATCACCGCGTAATCAATGGAGATATTGATGCACTGGGAATAAACATATTCCATGGCATCAGCCTCTTCCTCGGTATTTAATTTATCATAGGCCTGGTCAAACAATTCACTGAGTTCCGGCTGATATTGCTTAAAAGCATTGATAATGGTACCTACATGCCAAAGGAAAATACCGGCATTCCATAAGAAATCGCCACTTTTCAAAAAAGTAGTGGCCAATTCCAAATCCGGTTTTTCAGTAAAGGTTTTGACTTTATAAATATGATCTGATAGCGGTCGGGTATCATATTGGACGTATCCATAGCCGGTATCCGGGCGGCTGGGTTTGATTCCGAGCGTAAGCAAAGCATTCTCATTTTCTGCAAATTTCAACCCTTCCAGGCAAATTTTGGAAAAGAGTTCCTGATCCAGAATAAGGTGGTCCGCCGGGCTGCAGATCATGCGAGCCTGGGGATCCTTTTTTAAGATTTTATAGGAAATATAAGCAATACAGGGGGCGGTGTTCTTTCTGGAGGGCTCTCCAACAATATTAGCCATTGGCAACTCAGGAAGATGCGCTCTCACCTTATCAATGTATTTTTTATGGGTGATGACATAGATATTCTCATTGGGAATAAACTTCCTGAACCGATCGTAAGTCCATTGAATAAGCGATTTACCCGTATTCAGTATATCAATAAATTGCTTCGGATGGTTGTTGCGGCTTTCCGGCCAAAAGCGGCTTCCAATCCCTCCTGCCATAATCACCGCATATTCATGGTGGCTCATAAATATACTTTTCAACTTTAAAAAATTCTTAAATTTATGCTTTCAGGGGTAAAGATAGAGAATAAAGACTGAATTTAGAGAATAGATGCCTGGTATTCAGTAAAGTTTCGTAATTTCGTGGGCCATGCACTTACATGCATACATATTTTAATATGTAATTTATAAAAGAAGAAAATTAATCCATTGAAAATGGAAGTTGCAAATAGGAAATTAAAAGACGCTCTACAAGAAAATTTTGGATTTAGTACATTCAAAGGTAATCAGGAAAAGATCATTGATCATATTCTGGCCGGCTGCGACACGTTCGTCATCATGCCTACGGGCGGTGGAAAATCTTTATGCTATCAATTGCCTGCCCTGTTAAGCGAGGGCTGTGCGCTGGTAGTCTCCCCCCTTATAGCCCTGATGAAGAACCAGGTGGATTTGTTGCGATCATACAGCAACAGAGACAATGTAGCACATTTTCTCAACTCCACTCTTAGCAAGTCTCAAATCAGGAAAGTACGGGAGGATCTGGAATCCGGCGATACCAAATTGCTGTATGTAGCCCCGGAGACCCTTACAAAGCAGGAAAATCTTGATTATTTCAAAGCGCTCCCCATTTCTTTTGTAGCCGTAGATGAGGCACATTGTATTTCAGAATGGGGCCATGATTTCCGGCCGGAATACCGGCGGTTACGCGAAATGATAGATATTATCAATATCGATTTGCCGATCATTGCGCTTACCGCTACCGCCACCCCAAAAGTGCAGAGTGATATTGTAAAAAACCTGGCGCTTAAAGACCCGGAAATCTTCATATCTTCCTTTAACAGGCCTAATTTATACTATGAAGTGCGACCTAAGAAAAGTAAAGATCAGGCCATCCGCGACATAATAAAGTTTCTACAAAACCGATCTTCTCAAAGTGGTATCATTTATACCCTGAACAGAAAAACCACCGAAGAAATTGCGGGTATGCTCCGGGCCAATGGCATCAAGGCCGTTGCCTATCATGCCGGACTGGATCCTGCTACCCGATCCAAAAGACAGGATCAATTTTTAAATGAAGAAGTGGATGTAATTTGTGCCACTATTGCTTTTGGAATGGGTATTGACAAGCCGGATGTACGCTTTGTAATCCATTTTAATATTCCTAAAAGCCTGGAAAATTATTACCAGGAAACTGGTCGTGCCGGCCGCGATGGGCTCGAAGGACATTGCCTGTGCTTCTATTCTCATAAAGATATCCAAAAGCTGGAACACCTGATGCGCGACAAGACCCTCAGCGAACGTGAAATGGGCGCCCAGCTTATTAATGAGACTGTAGCTTATGCCGAAAGCGCCGTATGCCGGAGAAAATTATTGCTCCATTATTTCGGAGAAGAATATCCAAAAGAAAATTGTGGCGCCTGCGATAACTGTCGGCATCCCAAGGAACAAATAGAAGTAAAACGCCGTGCAATCAAGGTACTGCAAACCATTGATGCTCTTAACGAACGTTTCCCTATTGACTACGTAGTAAACGTAGTGGCCGGTAAAAACACTCCGCAGATCAGCACCTTCCGCCATGACCAGTTGAAAGTCTTTGGTATCGGAAAGGAAGAAAACCCACACTTTTGGAATTCTCTCATCCGCCAAATGATGCTTGAGCACCTGGTAGAGAAAGATATTGAAGAATACGGGCTTCTGAAAATCACTGAAAAAGGACGCAAGTTTTTGAAAAAACCCTATCCCTTTAAAATGGTGTTAAATCATCATTTTGAAGAGGACGGAAGCGATGATGATGAAGGCCCCGGACAAACTGCTGCTGCCGACCCTACCCTCTTTGCCATGCTAAAAGACCTTAGAAAAGAAGTGGCAAAGAAAAAAGGACTGCCGCCATTCGTGATCTTTCTGGAAAATTCACTTGAAGATATGGCCACGCATTACCCAACTACCCGTGAAGAGTTAGAAAAAATTCAGGGTGTAAGTAAGGGAAAGGCGTTGCGATACGGAAAGCAATTTATTTCCCTGATAGACAAATATGTGGAAGAAAATGACATTGACAAGCCCGAAGATTTTATTATAAAAAGTGTAGTCAACAAGAGTGGCTTAAAAGTCTTCATTATTCAAAATATTGATAAGCGTATTCCGTTGGAAACCATAGCACGTAATAAAGGCATCTCCATGCCGGAGTTGCTCGATGAGATGGAATCCATCGTAACCAGTGGTACCCGGCTCAACCTCGATTATTGCATTGATGAGGAATTGGATGATGAGGCGCAGGATGAAATTATTGATTATTTTAAAGGATGTGAAACCTCCAGCCTGAAAGCAGCCGAAGAAGAACTGGAGGATGGAGATTATACCACGGAACAACTTAAGCTGATGCGTATCAAATTTATCAGTGAGTACGGGAACTAATTAATACCTTGCCAATCTGTCAGCCTTTCCCCTAATGGCACAAACTTTGAAAAAAGGTGTTCAAAAAAACCACGGGTATTATGGCACAAAAAGGTAAAATTAATGTAGAGACCGGGAATATATTCCCCATTATTAAGAAGTTTTTATACTCCGATCACGAAATCTTCCTTCGTGAATTAATCAGCAATGCGGTAGATGCCACCCAGAAGATCAAGACACTGGCAGGAATGGGAGAATTCAAAGGCCAGTTGGGTGATTTACGGATTGAGGTAAAACTGGATGAAGAAGAAAAAACCATCACTATTTCCGACCAGGGTATCGGAATGACGAAGGAAGAAGTAGAAAAATACATTAATGAAGTGGCCTTCTCAGGCGCTGAATCTTTTCTCGAAAAATACAAAGGACAAAATGAGGCCAACATCATTGGCCATTTCGGGTTGGGCTTTTACTCCTCCTTTATGGTCAGTGAGCGTGTAGAAATTTTAACCCGCTCCTGGCAGGAAGATGCCCCCGCAGTGCGCTGGGAGTGCGACGGGAATCCGGAATATACAATGGATACTGCCGAAAAAGAAAAACGAGGAACCGATATCATCTTGCACATCAACGAAGAAAGCAAAGAATTTTTGGATGAATCCCGGATCAGCAATATCCTGAATAAGTTTTGCCGTTTTTTGCCTGTTCCCATTTATTTCATTCATAAAGACTCCAAGCCTGACGATAAACCCATAAACAATACAACTCCTTTATGGATCAAAAAACCGGCTGACCTGACTACGCAGGATTACCAGGATTTTTATAAAGAGTTGTATCCTTTTAGTGAGACTCCCCTCTTTTGGATTCACTTAAATGTGGATTATCCTTTCCACCTGACCGGAATCTTATATTTTCCCAAGATCAAGAACAATTACGAAGTACAAAAGGATCGCATTCACCTGTATTCTAATCAGGTATTTGTTACGGATGAAGTAAAAGACATTGTACCAGAGTTTTTAATGCTTTTACATGGGGTAATCGATTCCCCGGATATCCCGCTAAATGTAAGCCGGAGTTATCTTCAGGGAGACCCCAATGTGAGAAAGATCAACAATTATATTACCAAAAAGGTAGCTGATAAACTGTCTGAAATCTTTAAAAAAGATCGAAAGGAGTTTGAAAGCAAATGGGAATCTATTGGTCTTTTTGTGAAGTATGGGATGCTTACTGATGAGAAGTTTCTTGAAAAAGCCGAAAAGTTCCACCTAATGAAGGATGTTTCTTCTGAAAAATTCTACACGCTGGAAGAATACAAGGAAGCAGCCAAAGACTTGCAAACCGATAAGGACAATAAGATTGTTATCCTTTACACCACGGATGCCATACAACAAAACAGTTACATCAAGGCAGCCGAAGCCAAAGGATACAAGATCGTAGAAATGAATTCCGTTATTGATCCTTCCTTTATTGGCCAGATGGAAATGAAGTGGGAAAACATCCGTTTTACCCGGGTAGATTCAGCTATTACAGACCAGTTAATCAACCAGGAGGAGACAACAGAAAGTGTTTTGTCCAAAGAGCAGGAAGATCAATTGAAAGAGTTGTTTGGGAAAGAAATCCCGGATACCAACATAAAAGTAGAACTAAAAGGGTTAAAAGAAGATACGCCTCCCGTAATCGCTACCCGCTCTGAAATGAGCCGCAGGCTTAAAGAAATGGCTGCTATGGGCGGTGCAGGTATGAATTTTTATGGTTCCATGCCAGATGAAGTAACCCTGACAGTCAATACCAACCACCCCATTTACAGGAATATTATTGACAACAAGGATAAAGACGAAAAACGGCAATATATCCATAATCTGGCTGATCTGGCACTCCTTTCTCAGGGCATGTTACAGGGTGAAAACCTGACGGAATTTGTGAACAGAAGCGTAAATATGATGGGTGGAAAAACCAAAAGCAAGATCATTCTGGAACCTTAAATTATCTTGAATCTTAGCCTTTCTTTTGTCCCGATGGGACAACAAGAAAATAGCACAGTATTTTTAATTGTTCTGTAGGAACAAACTGTCGGTAAAAAAAGCAGCGAAAGGATTTAATAGTTCCGTAGGAACAAAATATCAATAAAAAAAGCAGCTGACTCTAACTTTTGGATTAACAAAAAAATTAGTATAACTTCATCACCCGTTAATCACAATAATATACTGTTAGATTTAACCTCAAAACCTGGTTTATAATGTCAGCAACTCGTATTATTCCGACTACCGCATCTGCTTATAGTCCTCCCTTGCTTATTAAATCTATCCTGGAGCAATCGCTACATTATGAACCTGATAATGAAATCATTTATCGGGATCGGTTCCGGATGACTTATCGTGAATTTAATAAGCGCGTAGCCAGGCTTGCTCATGCCTTAAAGGCTATCGGAGTAGAAGCTGGTGATATGGTGGGGGTATTGGAATTCGACAGTCACCGATATCTGGAATTGTATTTTGCGGTTCCCATGATCGGGGCGGTATTGCACACCATCAACTACCGGCTGCCTCCCGACCAGATTATTTATACCATGAACCATGCAGAGGATAAGGTTATCTTTTGTAATGATGCTCTTCTGCCAGCGCTTAATGGCCTCTATTCCAAGTTGAAAACCATTGAAAAATGCATCCTGTTAAAGGACAGCGACAAAGAAACCAAAACTGATTTCGCGATTGAAGCAGAATATGAAGAACTACTTTTAAAGCAACCGGATGAATGTAATTTCCCGGATTTTGATGAGAACAGCATGGCCACCCTGTTTTATACCACAGGAACAACCGGTAAACCTAAAGGGGTTTATTTCTCTCACCGGCAACTGGTGCTTCATACCCTGGGCGTAACTGCAGCCGTCAGCGCCATCGACTCTCCTGTTCGCATTCATTCTGATGATGTATATATGCCTTTAACCCCTATGTTTCATGTTCATGCCTGGGGCATTCCGTATGTAGCAACGATGTTGGGAATGAAACAAGTTTATCCGGGGCCGTATGAGCCGGAAATGCTGATAAAACTTATCCTCACGGAAAAGGTTTCTATATCTCATTGTGTGCCTGCCATCCTTAATTTACTGGCCTCCAATCCAAAAGCAAAAGAACTGGATCTGTCTCATTTCAGAGTAATCATAGGAGGCTCCGCATTGCCCCGGGGGCTGGCAAAAGCTACGTTGGATTTAGGAATTGATGTTATTGCCGGTTATGGCATGTCGGAAACCTGCCCGGTGCTCACGCTGCCCTATTTGCCCAAATCTAAATTAAAAACCCTGAATAAAGAGGAGGAAATCGGAGAAAGGATTAAAACTGGCAGAGCCATTACATTCGTGGACATCAGACTTATGGATGAGGAAGGGCATTTTTTACCCTTTGATGGAAAAACAATAGGGGAACTTGTTGTACGCGCTCCTTGGCTTACCCAGGGATATTTCAAGGAAGAAGAGCGAAGTGAAGCGCTCTGGAAATACGGCTATATGCATACGGGAGATATGGCCTGGATAGAACCTAACGGAACTGTAGTGATCTGTGACCGGAAAAAAGATGTGATAAAATCCGGCGGAGAATGGATATCCTCTCTGGAACTGGAAAGCCTTATCTCGGCTCATCCTGAGGTGAAAGAAGCAGCCGTTATTGCCACCCCGGATAAGAAATGGGGAGAACGTCCTTTGGCGCTGGTGGTTTTAAAAGTTGGAAGTAAAACATTAGATGAAACAACTATAAAGCAACATTTACAGCAATTTGTACAAAACGGTCATATCAATAAATGGGCTATTCCCGACCAATACCAATTTGTATCTGAAATCCCAAAAACCAGTGTTGGAAAGATTGATAAAAAACGGATAAGAGCACAGATAAAATAAAGATTAATCCTTTTCTTCAGTATCTTCACCTTCCTTCAGGTTCGTTTCATTCTGTTCTTTTTCTCTTGCATGAAACATTTTCTTTACTGCCCTGCTGATACGGGTCAGGTTTTCAAGCTGTTCCTGAATAGGCGCCAGATTTACATCCTTGGGTTGCATGGCAACATCTCTCATCGTCATGGCATGTTGTTCCGGATAGAGAAGAATGTAATTGGTTTTATCAAAATACTTGTTTAGCCTGGAGGGGATATTATCCAGATAGGGTTCATACGAAATAGTTCCCTTCCTCGCGCTCACCACCAGAAAAAGATCATTTTTAGCAATCTGATGGGCAATAAGATAAAAATCTTCGGGATGCTTAAAAAGACGATGTTGGATCTCTACAGAAGATTTTAATTTATCCAGCTCTCGCTTCAGCACTGTATAGGTTTCATTCGTGCTGTATAAAATTAAATTTACGCCTGTTTCTACAGCCAGGAAATGAATCTTACGCACCACATGCCCGAACCCCATTTCATACTCCAGATACTCCGGCATCAGGACGACCATCCTGTTTGCTGTGTTGATGGGGCTAACAAAATGGCATACATAGATGTTTTTCCATATACTCCCGAGGAGCGAGCCCAGTTTTGTCCCAAAAAGCCGGTCGGTGGTACTGATTCGTCTGCTCCAGCCAATAATGAGATCGGTTCCTACCACCTCCTTAAAGGCACGGGTAATCCCACTCACTACGCTTAGATCCACTCTTGTTCGCACCTTAACTTCCGTATCGGTGGCTGCTACATGTTTAATGGCTTCCTTTAGCATCTTGCGGCTCTGGGTTACATTCTGAGGGGCTTCATGATCGTCATATACGACCTCCAGCGCAAAGATTGGTTGGTTCTGGCGTTCCTCTCTCAGCATGACCGCAAAATCCATCAGGCTGACAATGGTATCCGGGTTAGAAATGGGAACCATAATGCGTTCTTTCTCTTCCTCAATTTCCGGCAGCGCTTCATTTTCCTGAACCGCCAGTTTGCGCCCTGAATTTTCAGTGATAAATGAAGAAACCAGGCAGGTAATTAAAATCAAAATAATAGTGCCGTTCAACACCCTGACATCAATAATACCCACCTGATAGCCCACCAGGATAACAGCCAGCGTGGCAGCAGCACGGGCGCTGGTCAACCCGAACAGTACGTTACGCTGTAAAAGGGAATATCCGTATATTTTTTGGGTCAGCCAGGAGGCCAGCCATTTGCCCCCAAAAGCAATGACCAATAAGGCCCCCGACAAAATAAGCACAGCCGGCCCCTGGAGAAAAACCTGTAAATCAACCCGCATCCCCACGCTGAGAAGAAAGAAAGGGATAAATAGCGTATTGCCGACAAATTCAATCCTGTTCATGAGTGGAGAGGTGGACGGGATCAACCGATTCAACGCCAGACCGGCCATAAACGCCCCTATAATGGCTTCCATACCGGCTAACTCGGCTAATAAGCCGGCTAAAAATACCATCCCCAAAACAAATACATATTGAGCAGTATTATCTTCCTTAATATTCTTAAAAAACCAGCGTCCAATGGGAGGGAAAGTAACAAATACAATGACGGCAAACACAACGATAGAAATACCCAGTTTGAACCAGAAAGCCTCTCCAAGGGCTCCCTCTTTGGCACCTGTAAGAACAGCCAGCAGCAGCAATACCAGGGTATCCGAAATAATGGTTCCGCCTACCGCTATTGCGATCACCTCATTCTTGGTAATTCCCAATTTACTGGCTATTGGATAGGCCACCAATGTATGGGTTGCAAACATGCTGGAAATAAGCGCAGAAGCCATCAGATTGAAATGGAATATATAATAACAAACCGGCACCCCAATAGTAAATGGAATAATGAAAGTAAGAATACCAAAAAGGAGGCTCTTATTCCGGCTTTTCCTGAATTCATTCATTTCCAGATCAAGTCCGGCTAGAAACATCAGGTACAACAGGCCAACCATTCCAAAAAGCTTGATGCTGCTGTCAAAAGCCAATATATTAAATCCCTTTGGCCCGATGATGACCCCGGCAATAATTAACCCAATAATACTGGGAATACGAAACTTACGAAGAACAATTGGTGCTACAAGAATGATGAACAATACCACGGAGAAAATCAATACCGGATCCTTAAACGGCAGACTGAAATTGATATTAAGGAATTGGATACTTAAAGGGGTAACAGGCATACTTCATCTTCAGAAAAAAACGATTAAAATAAACGGCATACACAAAAATAAAAAATAAACAGAGAAATCGCGAAGAAAAACACAATTATTCTTCTGTGTCAGAAGGGGGCTCTTTCTTCCCTTCTTTATCCGGATGGGCTCTGGGTCTGAATATTCGTTTTACAGTTCTGCCAAGATGAGTCAGGTTTTCAATCTGTTCCTGAATCGGAGACAGGTTTAGATCATCCGGATACATATCCCGGGGCAAATTCATGGTATTTTGTTCGGGATAAATGAGAATAAAGTTCTTGTCAGAGAAATATCTTTTTAGTCTTGTCGGAAGGTTATCTAAATAGGGTTCGTAAGAAATGGATCGCTTTCTGGCGCTCAAAATAAGCAGCAAATCATCTTTTTTCATCTTTTTATTGATCAGGTAAATATCTTCCAGGTATTCAAAAAGATGATGCTGAAGATGGATAGAAGACTTTAGATTTTCCAACTCCTTTAAAAATATTTTGTGTGTTTTTTCAGAACTATAAAGCTCCACGTTGACACCAGCCTCCAGCGCCAGCAGATGAATTTTCTGCACCACCTGCGTAAATCCCATTTCATATTCTACATACTTTGGCATAATAACAATCATTCGGTTTGCCATGCTAAGAGGATGAATAAAATGACATACGTAGATGTTCCTCCAAATATTATCCATCAGCGTTCCCACCTTTGTACCAAATATCCGGTCCGATGCGGTAATTTTTGAACTCCATCCCATGATCAGCTCTGTAGCAGCAATTTCTTTCATGGCCCGGGTAATACCACTCACTACGCTTAAATCAATCCGGGTAATGGATTTCACCTTGTTATCGCTGCCCGAAGCATGCTTTACGATTGCCTCCTGCATCTTTTTACTCAGTGCTACTTTTTCTGCAGCCTCATTGTTGTCTTCCACAATAGTAAGCGAGTAAATAGATTCTGTCGATCTTTTATCTTTGATCATCACGGCAAAATCAATTAAGTGTTCAATCGTATCGGGGTTAGAAATGGGTACCAGTATTTTTTCATTCTCCTCCTGAACTTCCGGTAAAGCGGTTTCTTCCTCTAATACCAGTTTACGTCCGGCATTTTCAGTAATAAAGGAAGCTACCAGACAACTGACCAGAATCAGGATGATGGTGCCATTCAGGGTATTTTCATTGACCAGGCCAATCTGAAAACCTATTAAAATAACGGCCAGGGTAGCAGCGGCATGAGCGCTTGTCAGACCAAACAAGACATTTCGCTCTTTTATGGAATAATGAAAAACCTTTTGGGTGAGAAAGGCCGCAATCCACTTTCCCGTAAAGGCAACCAGGATCAAAATACCGGCTACCACCAGCGCCTCTGGACCTTTAAACAAGACTCTCAGATCGACCAGCATCCCTACACCTAAAAGAAAAAACGGGATAAACAACGCGTTCCCGACAAACTCAATCCGGTTCATCACAGGCGAAGTATGCGGAATAAGCCGGTTCAATGCCAGCCCAGCCATGAAAGCGCCAATAATAGCTTCTACACCGGCCAACTCGGCAAGAAAAGCAGCCAGAAAAACCATAGCCAGCACGAAAATATACTCGGACACATTATCTCCCCGCATGTTTTTGAAAAACCACTTCCCGATGATTGGAAACAGGAAAAACAAAATAACCCCGAAAATGACAAGCGATATTCCCAATCGTATCCAAAAGAGTTCATTAAGTTCTCCTTTATTAGCGCCTGTTATTACCGCAAGAATTAACAAAACAACGGTATCGGTAATGATTGTCCCGCCTACTGCAACCGTTACCGCGTTATTCTTGCTGATGCCCAATTTACTGGCTATTGGATAGGCTACTAAAGTATGAGTAGAAAACATGCTCGCCACCAGTACAGAGGACAAATAGCTAAATTTCAGAAGGAAATGACAGGCTAAGATTCCCAAAATAAAGGGAAAACTAAAAGTTAAAATCCCAAAGATCAGACTCCTGTTTTTATTCTTTTTAAACTCATTTAAATCCAGCTCCAGCCCCGCAAGAAACATAATATACAACAGCCCAACCGTTCCAAAAAGCTGAATACTGCTGTCCCTGTCCATCAGGTGAAAACCATAAGGCCCAATGGCTACACCGGCAATAATCAACCCTATAATACTGGGAATACGAAACTTCCGGAGAATAACCGGCGCCAGAAGAATAATAAATAACACCACCGAAAAGATCAATACCGGATCCTTTAGTGGCAGGCTAAGATTGATATTAAGCAGTTGACCTTCTGACAATATTAAATGCATACTCCATTTTTGGGTAAATCAGGTTTTCAATATTGACGGCAATAATACGTAAAAACACAATAAAAATAATGGTAACTTTGCTTAAATGTGGTTACAAAATATACATCAACATCAAAAACAGGAAGAGGAGAGCATTGACACCGCATTAGCAGAAAAAAATGATTTTCCGTGGCAACTCATTGTCTGGAACGATGACGTCAATACTTTTGACTGGGTAATCACCTCTTTGATGGAAATCTGCCATCACAACAGGAAGCAAGCCGAACAATGTGCCTTATTTATCCATTTCAGGGGAAAATATGCCGTCAAACACGGAGAATATGATAAGCTACAGCCGATGTGTGAAGCGCTGCACGACCGGGGAATTTCAGCCACCGTGGAGGAATCAGTAGAATCCTAAAGTTATGGCTATGTTTCCTCAAACTTCTTCACCCTATTAATATTTTCATTTCATAAAATTATTTTTTAGCTTTGCCTAAAATTTAATTCTGAATGAGTAGATATACGGATCGGTCTTTAGAGGAAGTACATAGTTCCGTTGATACCACCGGCAAAAAAGGATGGTTCAGAAAATTGCTTGCTTTTTCCGGGCCGGCTTATCTGGTGAGCGTTGGCTATATGGATCCGGGAAACTGGGCCACCGATTTGGCCGGAGGAAGCCAGTTTGGCTATAAATTAATTTGGGTCATCTTAATGAGCAATTTAATGGCCCTGCTATTGCAAAGCCTTTGTGCCCGGCTGGGTATTGTCCGCGGCAGGGACCTGGCTCAGGCCAACCGTGAGACTTATCCGCCTTTTGTCAATTTCGTACTTTATATACTTGCGGAATTGGCCATTACTGCTACCGACCTGGCGGAGGTCATTGGCATGGCAATCGGACTGGAACTGCTTTTTAACATGCCCCTTCTGCTTGGTATTTCTCTTACTGCCCTGGATACCTTCATCATTCTTGCGCTGCAAAGAGTAGGAATCCGGAAAATTGAAGCCATTATTTTAGCGCTTATAGCGGTGATTGCGTTTTCTCTACTGTGGGAAATTTTTCTTTCCAAACCAAATATGGGGGAGGTTGCAGCCGGTTTTATCCCCAGCCTTCCAAATGAAACAGCCTTGTACATTGCTATCGGTATCATTGGGGCAACCGTTATGCCACATAACCTCTATTTACATTCATCGTTGGTACAAACCCGTAAGGTAGAAAAAGAGCATAAAAGTATTCGTCAGGCCTTGCGTATGAATGTGGCCGACAGCGCCATAGCGCTCAATTTAGCCTTCTTTGTAAATGCCGGACTATTGGTGCTGGCAGGGGCTGCTTTTTTCACCAGTGGCAACACGCAGGTGGCTGAACTGGAAGACGCTTATAAACTATTGGAACCTTTGTTGGGGAATAATCTGGCCCCGGTTTTGTTTGCAGTAGCGCTCATTGCGGCCGGGCAAAGCTCTACCGTTACCGGTACGCTGGCCGGGCAAATTGTCATGGAGGGCTACTTGCGCCTACGGATCAGTCCCTGGATTCGTCGCTTGTTAACGCGGCTGGTAGCCATCGTACCGGCCATTCTGGTCGTAGTGATTTCAGGGGAAAAAAGTGTGGGAGAATTGCTCATTTTTAGCCAGGTATTGTTGAGTCTTCAACTGGGGTTTGCCATTATCCCCCTCATTCACTTTGTCAGTGATAAGAAAACAATGGGAAGATACGCCATAAAATGGTACACCAAGACAGGGGCATGGGGAGTAACAATCATATTGGTTTTTCTAAACCTGAAATTAGTAGAAAATGAGTTGAAAACGGTATTTATAAAGGGTGATTTATGGGAAAAATACTTGCTGTTGCTTTTTGTAATCGCCATGATTGCCTTGTTACTCTATACTTTTATTTATCCCTTAACCAGCAGACGGGCAAAAATTCAATCTGCACGCATTCATGAAAAGAAAGTCAGTCTGCCGGACCTGAAACAAATTAAAAAACCGGAATACAAGAAAATAGCAATGGCACTGGACTTCAGCCATACCGATGAGCTTATTATTTCCAACGCGCTGGCACAGGGCAATGAGGATACCGAATATCTGCTTATCCATATTACCGAAAGTGCGCCAGCCAAGATGCTGGGCATCGAAAGCGGCGACTATGAAACCATCAAAGACCAGGAACAACTGGATACCTACGTCAAATTACTCAAAGAGAAAGGAGTAAAAGCTACCGCCATACTGGGACTTTCCAAAAGAGCGCGGGAAATTGTGCGAATCGTGGAGAAAGAAAAAGCCGATCTGCTGGTATTGAGCGGACATGGACACAAAGGCCTGAAAGACTGGCTATATGGAGAAACCGTCAATTACGTAAGACATTATGTAAACATTCCGGTTTTGATTGTGAAATGAAGTTACAGCGCTTCCACCCATATCTGGCGGGCTACCTGGCTGCTCAACGTCACCGATGGCAGCTCCGGAAGGGATAAAGTAAGGGTACGATCGTATTCCTCCCTGTTTTCCAGAGTCATTGTTGCGTAGAGCACCAGTCCCTTTTTATCCAGGAAACGCAAAAATTCTGGATCATGGCTGGCTACCGCAGCTACCCGGTACAATCCGGCTACAGGAGCCTCATCCAAATGCAGCAAATTAGGTTTTTCGATATTCCCGGTCTTATCGGGGATGGGATCGCCATGCGGATCTGCCTTGGGATACCCCAGATATTTGTCTATGCGCTCTACCAGCTTGTCAGAACGGATATGCTCCAGTTGTTCTGCCACATCGTGTACCTCATCCCACTCAAAACCCAATACCTCTACAAGAAATTGCTCCCACAGACGATGCTTGCGAATGACTGATAAAGCAATTTTTTTCCCTTCCTCACTCAGAACGGCCCCCCTTGATTTTTGATAAGCCACCCACCCTTTCTTCTGCAACCGTTTCATTTTATCTGTAACAGAAGCAGCACTTACATTCAGGTACTCTGCCAACAAACCGGTGCTTACGGGTTCCCCTTCTTCTCCGGATAAGTGAAATACTGCTTTCAAATAATTTTCTTCTGCCAGGGATCTCTGCATTATTTTTTCTTTGTTCCAAAAGTATTAAAAAAAACAGAGAGTTGGCACAAGCCTTGCCTGTATTCAAAATAATTACAAATTTGAAGAATCCCATTTTATCTTTGTGCCGGATTTAAAAAGATTACTTTCATGTGTGGAATCGTAGCTTATATAGGACAGAGACAGGCCTATCCCATCTTATTAAAAGGGCTCAAACGCCTGGAATACCGCGGGTACGACAGTGCGGGCGTTGCTCTTCTCCGCGAGAATGGACTAAATGTTTATAAAAAACAGGGAAAAGTGGCTGATTTGGAAGAAACCCTGACCGGCAAAGACATGCACGCCCATATCGGGATGGGGCATACCCGTTGGGCTACACATGGAGAGCCCAACGACAAAAATGCACATCCTCAAACCTCCGGAGACGGAAAACTGGCCATTGTGCATAATGGGATTATTGAAAATTACGGCCCGATTAAAAAAGAACTCCTTAATAAAGGACATCATTTTGAAAGCGATACCGATACAGAGGTTATTATTCATTTTATTGAAGAAATCAAAAAACAGAATAGCTGTCCACTGGAAGAAGCGGTACGCATCGCGCTGAAAAGGATTGTGGGCGCCTACGTTATTGTCATTTTAGATGCTGATCAGCCGGATACCCTGATAGCAGCAAGAAAAGGGAGCCCGTTGGTAATCGGCATAGGAAAAGACGAACATTTTCTGGCTTCCGATGCCTCTCCTATTGTTGAATATACAAAAGAGGTGGTGTATGTAAACGATTATGAAATAGCCCTTATCAAAAAGGATGAACTCATTTTAAAAAACAGTTCTAACGAAATTCAAACCCCTTATGTTCAGAAGCTTGATCTCGAACTTTCTACCATAGAAAAAGGCGGGTATGACCACTTCATGCTGAAAGAAATCTTTGAACAACCGCATACCATCTTTGATTCTTTACGGGGTCGTCTGGATGCCAAAAAAGGACTGCTCACGCTGGGGGGGCTGCGGGAATACCTGGATGATTTTAAAGAAGCCCGGCGCATTATGATCGTGGCCTGCGGCACCTCCTGGCATGCCGGTCTGGTAGCCGAATACATGTTTGAAGAACTTACCCGAATACCGGTAGAGGTGGAATATGCCTCCGAATTTCGCTACCGCAATCCGGTAATTGAAAAAGGTGACATTCTCCTGGCTATTTCTCAATCCGGTGAAACAGCAGATACCCTGGTAGCTATTGAAAGCGCTAAAGAACAGGGCGCCATCATCTTTGGTATCTGCAATGTAGTAGGGTCTTCCATATCCCGGATATCCCATGCAGGCGCTTATACCCATGCCGGCCCGGAGATTGGGGTAGCCAGTACAAAAGCCTTTACAGCACAATTAACGGTTTTGGTGCAACTGGCTCTCAAAATCGGACATGAAAAAGGAACGATTGATCAAAAAAGATATATCAACTTACTGAATGAACTGGAGCAGGTGCCCGAGAAGGTAAATGAAGCCCTGGAACAGAATGAACAAATCAGGCGCATTGCTGAAAAATACAAAGAAGCGCACGACTTTCTCTATCTCGGGAGAGGATACAACTTTCCCGTGGCCTTAGAAGGCGCTCTTAAACTCAAGGAGATTTCCTACATCCATGCAGAAGGATATCCCGCCGCAGAGATGAAACACGGCCCCATAGCCTTGGTTGATGAAAATCTTCCTGTTGTTTTTGTGGCTACCAGAGACCCTTATTATGAAAAAATTGTTTCCAACATACAGGAAGTAAAAGCGCGTAAAGGAAAAGTAATAGCTCTTGTTTCTGAAGGAGATGAAGTGATTCCTGAAATGGCAGATGATGTGATAGAAGTGCCTAAAGCAGATGAATTGATAGCGCCTCTTATTAACGTTATTCCTCTTCAGTTACTTGCCTATCACATAGGCGTTTTGAAGAATTTGGACGTGGACAAGCCCCGCAATCTCGCAAAATCCGTCACCGTGGAATAACGCTATAAAATTAGAATAATAAAAAAGTTTCATTATCTTTACGGTACTTATGCAATGAAACTTTTACATGCCTTCTTACCATACATACACCGATGAACAATTACTGGAATTGGTAAAAGAGAGCAATGAAGCTGCCTTTACCGAGCTCTATTATCGGTATGCAGAAG
>CAYRBD010000043.1:0-27091 GCA_964422465.1 uncultured Chitinophagaceae bacterium | reverse complement strand
AGCAGAAATTATTGTGAAAAGCATCAAAAAGGATTGACCTGAAACCGGTGGGCTACCCATGCTTGGGTGAGGTAATCATCAAGTCAATCGTATAATTGCTGTGGTTTTGCCAGTATTCCCTGTCGTGTCGGCCGTTCATGTCGTGGGTTCTTTTTTCGTATTTATCTCATTGTTGAAATTATCCATCGGAAATTTTTCCTTTTCTGCAAGGTTTGTTAATTCTGTATTTTGATCTGGATGTCTCGTACTGGTAAAAACAATATAATTGTTTGTGAACAACTATAGGTTTTGGTTCTTTAAAAAAAAACTTGTAGAATATTGATTAGACATTAAGGAATGGAGAGATATTAAGAAAAGGCTTAACTATCCTTCATGCCTTCTTAATGGTTTAAAAGAAATCAATTTCCTATTCTAAAGGCGAACTGCCATGAAAATTGTTGTTCTATAATCTGTTCCATTTCTTTCTGTTTTGGAGTTAACTTATAACTGACTTTTTCCTTTTTGGTAATTTTAGTTTCTTGAATCAACCTTTCTTCCTTCCTGATCTGCGTATTATTTGCAGGTAACAGCATAGAGAACAAAGCGGTTGAAAGCCCGAGGGAAATAAAAAATGATTTCTTTTTCATGATATTAATCTTTTATTAATAAGCTAATATTATTCAGAAAGCAGGAATTATTTGGCAGGACTGGCTAAAGATATTACTTTATGGAGCAACTCACTGCGGTCTCTGGAACTCCATTTAAACCCTTCAAAAGCGGCCGGATCTTCTTTCCTGTATTCGGCAAAGGGTGGTTTTTTATCAAACATATTGTCCCTCTTCCACTGAACGACTGTGATAACGTTATGAGGACTGTTTACTCCGGGGTCAAACATCTGCCATCCATACCACCAGAAATCTGCAAATCCTCTTTTTACAACCTTCTCAACCAATGGTTTAAAATGGTCTTTCATAAAAGATTGGAAACCTTGTTCTTTGGCAGGCAGCACTTTATCATAGGTAACTGCCATATAATGGACTGTTTTTTCAGCTATATTGCCAACATGGGTTTCCGGAGAGAAAATATCCCGCCGTATCAGATCACGGGCTTTACCTGTTTCCGAAAACATTTTATTGAGAGAATCTTCTGAAGCGTCAGGGAAAATCCGTTTCGTATCTATACCTTGATAAGGATGCAGAATATTGCTAAAATGTGGATACACCGTTGTCACAACATACTGGTATGGGGCAGTCATATTATAAGGCGCTACAACCTCCCATACGCTCCAGCCAAGGATGATGCCTTTTTTCTGTTGAGCCATATGTATATGTCTCCAGAAATTCTCTACCTGCATATAAGCGTTGTCATTGCCCGGCTTCACGTGCATGTATTCAAAGGTTATAAATGGGTTTTCCTGTGAAACAGCCTTCCGGGAAAAACATAAAATAGATGCCAGTCCGAAAGTGAGAATAAATGATAACTTTTTCATGGTTGAAAAGTTTTAGTTTGTGAATAGAAAATGAACACAGAATTTCCGATAAAAATAGAATACACCAAAGTTAGAGTTAGAAAGAGGCAGGGTGATAGAATAAATCATGCAAAATGTGGTAATTTTCTTGCATTTTGATAATAAAAGCCCCTCCATTTTCTAATGAAGGGGCCGGATTAACCAAAAATCCAGACTTCATTCAAATATTTTCATGCAGTCTTTGCAGAACCGTGAAATGACCATTTCCGTCTGATTTTATACTCAGCCAGTTCTCTCTGTTTTTCTTTTGGTTTTTGAGGATAAAATAATAATTATGATCCGTCTGGGTAATAAACTCCTTCATACATTGAACTGCATAATGAGGAAACCTTTTATCCAGGTTCGTCTTCATTTCAAAAGGGATATACCCGGAAGGATTGTATATCAGGGTAGAAAGGAGGTTGCCCTCACGATCATAAGCAGCCGTTATTTTAGTGGCTCCGTCATTAAACCGTGCCTCAAAAGTACCCTGGTCTTCTTCCCATGTGATTTGCTTTGCTTGTGGGAAATCCTGATGCATGTTTTGGGCAATTTTGACATCAGGGACTTTGTTTTTTTTGAAGAAATTTGCGTTTGCATCTTGAAAGCTGAAGGCAATGGTGCAAATCAGAACCATTACCGATGCTGAAATTGGATTTTTCATGACTTAAATTTTTTGAAATGGATAATAAACTTTACCCGGTAAAAGTACTGTGGAGTATCCGCCCGGTGTTAGGATGAATCTTTCATTTTATGGTAAGTATTATGCAAACCTTTTTTTTAAAAAAAACCGGATGGGAAAAATCTTGAAAAAGATGGGATTTACCTTGCATTTAAGAAAGGATAGTTTTCTATAAGGTACATTAAAGCTGTCAAAGCGTATTGATTATTGGAAATTGACCAGGAAATGGAAATGTCTGTGTTATCTATAAATTCAGGAGGGAGAACAGGACTTTTCAGGAAAACCTTATTCGGGAAATTTATCTTTCTCCGAAGGCAAACAACCAAAATATTTTTTAAACACTTTACTGAAATAACCAGGATCTTCAAATCCCACTTTCCAGGCTATTTCCGATACCGTTCCGGTATCCTCTTTCAGGAGTTTTATCGCTCTTTCCATCCGTACCGAGCGGATAAACTGTTGTGTGGATTGGTTAATCAGCGCTTTTAATTTGCGATATAGTTGGGAAGGACTTACATTCATCTTTTCGGCCAGTTGATCCACCGAAAACAGTGGGTCGTCAATATGCTCTTCTACCGTGGATAGCAGTTTTTGCATAAATTGCCGGTCAACAGAAGTAACTGTGATGTCGCGGGGCTTAACAATCAAACGGCCGCTGAATTTTGCCCGCATTTTATTTCTTAGCAGAATGAGATTTTTTACCCGTATTCTTAATTCCTGTGAGTTGAAAGGCTTGATGAGATAAGCATCAGCACCAGTTTCCAGTCCTGCCATTTTATCACTGTCTTCTGCACGGGCAGTCAATAAGATAACCGGAATATGGCTGGTAAGGTCTTCTGTTTTCAGTTTTTTACATAATTCAAAGCCATCCATTTCCGGCATCATCACATCGCTGATGACCAGGTCGGGGACCCGTTCCAGGGCGATTTCCAATCCTTTTTTTCCGCTACCTGCTTCCATGACCGTGTAGGTGTCTTCTAATTTTAGTCCAATGTATTTCCGGACATCACGCTGGTCTTCAACTACCAGGATGAGCGGCTTGCCGTTCTGTTGTACAGAAAGCTCTTTTTCTGTGGCTTGCTCTTCCGTTTCAGAAAAAATAGTTTTCTGAAATTCCTGCCGACTGCTTTTTGCTTCAGATAGAGCTGTTTTTATTTTCTGGTTAAAAGGAAATAAACAAGTAAAAATTGTTCCCCGATCTACTTCGCTGTTCACGGATATTGTCCCCTTATGCAATTCTACCAGTTCTTTTACGAGCGAGAGGCCAATACCGCTTCCTTCATGTTGTTTTTTCATGGAGCGGTCTGCCTGATAAAACCGGTCGAAGATATAGGCTGTTTTTTCTTCAGAGATGCCGGCCCCGTTATCTTCTACTTTCAATTCCAGGAAGGACTGTTTGTTTTCATGCAGCCGCAGACCGACAAAGATGTGTCCTCCATCCGGTGTGAATTTAAAGGCGTTGGATAGCAGATTGGTCAAAACTTTTTCTATAATATCTTCATCAAAATAAAAATTGTTCTGTTTGTTTAAAGTGTTACGGAGTGTAGAATCTACTTCTGTTTCCAGTGTTATATTTCTTCGTTCTGCCAGCGAAAAAAAAGAGTGCACAATCTGGCGGACAAAAGGAATAATGTCTTCACGGGTGGTATTGATATTATAATTACCCGTATCCAACAGGGATAGGTCCAGCAATTGATTGATGAGTTGCAGCAGCCTTTCCGAGTTGCGATGCATTTCAGGCACCAGCGCTGTGAATTTTTCGGGATTTTCTCCTTGCATCATGTCTTCCAGGGGACCGATGATCAATGTTAGGGGAGTACGAAATTCATGTGAAATGTTGGCAAAGAAACGAGATTTGAGATGATCTAGCGTTATTTGTTGGAATAGTTCCTTCCGGATGGTGGAGAACCGCAGAAATAAGATCCGGTTAAAAAAGACAATCATCCATAAAAAGGTTACTATCAGGATTAAGAAAGCGGTTTTATTGAAAGAAAATACATAGCCATGCAGGGTAGGTACACCAAATTTGGGAGAATAAAGATGATTCGTAACATATATGGTATAGACCAGCACTTTAAGCAGTAAAATAGGTGTCAACGCTACAATCATTAACCGAATAGCCTTTTCATGCTTACGCAGATACAAGGATAGGGTAATCAGAACGATGATACCGGACACCACATTAGACAGGTTAAAAGAAAAATGAGCAGATGTCGATAAATTGACCTGGAATAAAGAAGAGGCAAAGTGAGAAGCCAATAGAACAATTACCTGAAGGAAACTAAAGATAATCAAGATTTTGTCCCATATTGGAAAGTGGTCGAAGGTTCTCAAAAAATAGCGTAGAAAATGGATAAGGCCGAAAGCCATAAAACTATTGCAAAAGACATATAGGTACAACAACAATTTAGGGTATTCCCGGAGGAATGCATCTCCAAGGCTGGGAATAGCTTGTAGGGCGGCGATTAAGAGATACAGGCTGAAATACAGAAATTCTTTTTCGCGTACGACTAAAAAGAAATAAAAGCTGATGATCATGGTTAAGATGAACAGAGCCACCATAATAGCATCCTGTAGGGAAGTCATTAGGAAGGAGTCATCCTTGACATAATTTTGCATAATCAGTCTTTCCGCAGGGGTAAAATAAGCCGATAGGGTATCGGGCTGGAAGGCCACATAATTCCAGGCCATCCTTTTGTAAACGGTAAGCGTTGATCCCGGTGGAATGCTGAGTACAAAAGCATTTGTACGCTTTAATCCATTGCGTTTGTTCCAGCCGACCATTGATCCTGTTATTGCATGATTCCATCTCCCATCATTTAGCCGGGTATATAAATCTACCTGTGCAGCTTTTTCGGGAAAGGCAATTTTTATGTCTTTAGGCATCGTATTGAGTAGGCGGAAGCGCATCCAATATACATGAAACTGATAATTTACTTTTTGGATATTGTTCTGAAAATGGTTAGAATGAAGCACCTGGTTGAAGGAGAGATTTCCTACGCTGTCAATCATTATCTGTCTTTTAGAAGCAGGCAGCACAATATACGCAGCAGTATCCGATGTGATATTATAAGTCTCAAACCGGATAGGCTGCGCGCCGGCGGATTGAAATATTCCGCCAAGGCATATCAGCGCAAAAATGGAAAGGACACCCATGTCCCCTAAAGTTGTTTACAGCACTAATATACAAAAATATCAAAATATCATTATTTTTGAAAATTATTTGCAATCAGGGATAGAGAGAAAATAGTTTTTTAGGAATAGAAAAAGAATCAACGAAATATACGTATTTTTGTAAATACTACGTATTCTGTTCCTTAAAATGAATTTATAATGACGACTCAACTTAATTCAGGCTATATCCTGTCTATCCATTTTTTCTTGCAACCCTTCATCCAGCGCTGCCATAAACTCCTCGGTATATAAATAATCGGCGCCGTGTTCTACTTTAGACCCTTTTTGGCAGATAGCCAGGTCTTTGGTCATTTTCTCACTCTCAACAGTTTCGATACAAACGTCCTCAAGGGTATGGCAGAAATCAATCAATTCCTGGTTGTTATCTAACTGTCCCCGGAATTCAAGGCCTCGGGTCCAGGCAAAGATAGAAGCGATGGGATTGGTACTGGTGGGTTCCCCCTTTTGATGTCTGCGATAGTGGCGGGTTACGGTACCGTGAGCGGCTTCGGCTTCCATCGTTTTGCCATCCGGGGTAATCAGGGTAGATGTCATCAGTCCCAGCGAACCAAATCCTTGTGCGAGCGTATCGCTTTGTACATCACCATCGTAATTTTTACAGGCCCATACAAAATTGCCATGCCACTTTAGCGTGCTGGCTACCATATCATCTATCAGGCGATGTTCGTAGGTTAAACCCAGCCGGTCAAACTCATCCTTAAATTCATTTTCATAAATCTCTTGAAAAATATCTTTAAAACGGCCGTCATACTTTTTCAGAATGGTATTTTTGGTAGATAAGTAGAGGGGCCATTTTTTGAGAATGGCCTGGTTAAAGCAGGCATGCGCAAAACCACGGATGGATTCATCTGTATTGTACATAGCCATCGCAATGCCATCCCCTTCAAAATCGTGAACTTCATAACTTTGGGGTGCGCTGCCATCTTCCGGCGTGAACGTAATCGTGAGTTTCCCTTTGCCTTTTGTCAAAAAGTCTGTAGCCTTGTATTGGTCTCCAAAAGCATGACGTCCGATGCAAATAGGAGCCGTCCAGTTCGGCACCAGCCGGGGAATGTTTTTCATAACAATGGGTTCGCGAAATACCGTGCCCCCCAATATGTTGCGAATTGTTCCATTGGGAGAATGCCACATGTTTTTCAGGTCAAATTCTTTCATCCGCGCTTCATCCGGCGTTATGGTTGCACATTTGATCCCTACCCCGCAATCCTGAATAGCGTGTGCTGCATCTACCGTTACCTGATCATCGGTAGCCTCTCTGTGCTGGATGCTCAGATCGAAATAGCGGACTTCCAAATCCAGATAGGGTTCGATGAGTTGCTCTTTTATCATCTTCCAGATAACACGAGCCATCTCATCTCCTTCAATTTCCACTATGGCATTCGACACTTTGATTTTATTCATAGTTAGCTTGGGTTTTAAATACTTGATACTTGATACTTGATACTTGATTATTTGAATTTATTGTGGTGTATTTCTACTGCCTGGATGAATAAGTTTAATTTTTTTCCCAAAATAGTTAACTTTTCGTGTAGTTGATTGTACAGTATTTTATCCTTTAAAGATTGTGTTTCAAATAATATTTCAAGATGATCTATTGTTTCATCGTTAGATGCCAGAGCATAAGTCAGGTGCTTTAGGAATTCCTTTTTATATTTTCTCCTGCCATATCCCTCAACAATATTACTCCTGACCGATTTACAAGACCTTCGGATTTGGGAACCTTCTTCAACCACTCCAACCTGGGCAGACGCAAGCTCATATTATGGATCTCATTTGTAAGTTCCTTACTCAGCGCCCATATTTCCAACTTTTTATAACTCACAATAGTTCAATTTATTCCAGCATCCAACATCCAGCATCCAGCATCCAGCATCCAGTATCCAGTCTACATATTCTTCACCACTTCATCGGCAAATTCACTGGTTTTCACCAGCGTAGCATCCGTCATTAATTTATAAAAGTCTATGGTCACTCTTTTCCTCATGATGGCCTGACTTATCCCTTTGGTAATAAGTTCGGCAGCTTCCTTCCATCCCATATATTCCAGCATCATCACTCCACTCAGGATAAGAGAGGAGGGATTCATGCTGTTGGTATTGGCAAACCGGGGAGCCGTGCCGTGTGTTGCTTCAAAGATGGCATGACCGTTAGAATAATTGATGTTTGCACCGGGTGCAATTCCGATTCCGCCTACAGCGGCTGCAAGTGCATCGGAAAAGTAATCTCCGTTCAGATTAAGGGTAGCTACTACGGAGTAATCCTTAGGAGCCAGTAGAATCTGTTGTAAAAAGTTATCCGCTATTACATCTTTCACCAGTATTTTCTCATGGGCCAATGCAATTTTTAACGCTTTGTTGGCTGCATTTTCATTTTGTTCCTCTCTGATCCGCTCCCACTGCGACCAGGTGAAAGTTTCTTCGGGAAATTCTTTTTCAGCCAGTTCATATCCCCAGTTTTTAAAAGCCCCTTCGGTAAATTTCATAATGTTACCCTTATGGACGAGGGTTACTGAAGGAAGATGATGCGCAATGGCATATTGTATGGCGGCACGGATAAGTCGTTCAGAACCTTCTTTGGAAACCGGTTTGATTCCGATGGAAGAGGTTTCTGGAAAACGAATATTTTTTACTCTCATTTCTTCCTGCAGAAAACGGATTACTTTTTTGCAGTTGTCAGTTCCTTCCATCCATTCAATCCCGGCATAAATGTCTTCGGTATTTTCCCTGAAAATGACCATATTCACGTCCTGGGGATTTTTTACCGGAGAAGGTACTTTTTGAAACCACCGCACCGGCCTTACACAAGCATAAAGATCCAGCGCCTGCCGTAATGCTACATTTAAGGACCGGATTCCTCCTCCTACAGGGGTAGTTAGCGGGCCTTTGATGGCTACAGTGTATTCCTTGAATGCCTTCATAGTTTCCTCGGGGAGCCATTCTCCGGTTTGATGAAAAGCTTTTTCCCCGGCCAGCACCTCTTTCCATTGAATTTGCCTCCTGCTCTTGTAAGCTTTTTTGACTGCTTCATCAAACACGCGAACACTCGCGCTCCAGAGGTCTGGTCCGATCCCGTCCCCCTCAATAAAAGGAATCACTGGCCGGTCAGGGACCACCATCCTCCCATTATGCATTATGATCTTATCGCTGTTCACCGATGCATTTATTGGTACAAAGTGCCACAAAAATACAGATTATGTGTAACTTGCCCGAATCTAAGATTTTTAATACACTCATGCTCCATCAAAACTACCGAAATTATGCTTAAAAAGGCAAGTATTGCGGCCCTGGTTGTCCTTTCTATGGCTGCTTGTAACAATGGCAATAACAAAAACACTACTCAACACGAAAACCCACTTATGAAAGCCAGTACTTTACCCTTTGAAGCCCCGCCCTTTGATAAAATAAAAGCCGCTGACTTTGTTCCGGCCTTTGATTCAGCCATGAAAATACACCTGACTGAAATCGAAAAAATAGCGGATGATACTGCAGCCCCTACTTTTGAAAACACCTTGGTGGCTATGGAAAAAAGCGGGCAAATGTTAGGACGTGTGCAACGGGTTTTTGGTATTTTGACCAGCGCCAACACCAATCCTGAATTACAGAAGGCCGAAGAGGAGGTTTCTCCGGAACTGGCTGCTCATTTTGATGCTATTTATTTAAATCCCAAATTATTTGAGCGCGTAAAAGCCATTTATGATAAACGAGAGAGCCTCGGATTGGACCCTGAATCCTTGAAACTGACGGAGTATTATTACAATAATTTTGTTCGCGCAGGAGCCAATTTGTCTGATGAAAACAAAGCCAAATTGAAAGAACTCAATAAAAAAGCGGCGAAACTAAGTACCCAATTTACAAACAAACTATTGGCTGCTACCAAGGCAGGTGCCCTGATAGTAGAGGATACAGCTTCATTGAATGGCCTTTCGGATGGGCAATTGAAGGCGGCAAAACAGGATGCTGATAATCGGAACCTTTCTGATAAATGGTTGTTGCCCCTGCAGAACACCACGCAGCAGCCTTTGCTTCAAAGCCTTAATAACCGGGAAACACGTATCCGTCTTTTTCAACATTCCTGGGATAGGGCAGAAAAAGGAGATTCTAACGATACCCGTAAGACCATTCTTGAGCTGGCAAATGTCCGTGCTAAAAAGGCGGCGCTATTGGGTTTCCCGAATTATGCAGCCTGGAAATTAACCAATCAGATGGCTAAGACACCCAGGGCCGTGAATGATTTCCTGGATCGCCTTATTGGACCGGCAACAAAAAAAGCAAAAGCTGAAGCAGCAGAATTGCAAAAGATCATTGACAATGAAAATGGAAGTTTTAAACTGTTGCCCTCCGATTGGAATTATTATGCCGAGATCGTGCGAAAGAAAAAATATGATTTAAATGCCGATTCAATACGACCGTATTTTGAATTAAACAATGTATTGGAAAAAGGCGTTTTTTATGCGGCTAATCAACTTTATGGAATATCCTTTAAAGAACGCCATGACCTTCCGGTCTGGCAGGATGACGTAAGGGTGTTTGAAGTATTGGATAAAGACAGCAGTACAATTGGCCTTTTTTATTGTGACTACTTCAAAAGAGATAACAAGGGCGGCGGCGCCTGGATGAGTAACCTGGTTACCCAGTCTAAATTATTGAATAAAAAACCGGTGATTTATAACGTAGCCAATTTTTCTAAACCGGCTAAAGGTGAACCTGCGCTGCTGACTTTTGATGATGTAATCACCATGTTCCATGAATTCGGACATGCATTGCACGGTTTTTTTGCAGATGAGGAATATCCAAGCCTTTCAGGTACCAGCGTAGCCCGTGATTTTGTGGAATTCCCTTCCCAATTTAATGAACACTGGGCGCTGAACCCGAAGGTTTTCAAACATTATGCTATCCATTATAAAACGGGGAAACCCATGCCGGAAGAACTTGTGGAGAAAATTAAGAAGTCAGCACAGTTCAATCAGGGATACTTATTGACCGAACTGCTGGCCGCAGCAGCATTAGATATGCAATGGCATACTTTACCGGCATCTGAAAACGTTCAGAATGTAGATACTTTTGAATTGAAATCGTTGAAAACGCGAAATGTTTACCTGCAACAGGTTCCACCGCGCTATCGTTCCAGCTATTTTATGCATATCTGGGGAAATGGTTATGCAGCTGGATACTATGCTTATCTCTGGACGGAGATGCTGGATGATGATGCCTTTGCCTGGTTTCAGGAAAATGGGGGTATGACCAGAGAAAATGGCCAACGCTTTAGAGATATGATCTTATCACGGGGAAATACGGAAGACCTGGGAAAAATGTTCCGCGATTTTACAGGGCATGATCCTCGTATAGGACCGATGCTAAAAGATCGCGGATTAGATTGATGAAAACACTATATGAATAAAAAACACAAAAAAACACAAAGTAGTAATACGCAAAGAAAGAAGAAAAATCATTCGGTTGTAAACCAAAAATCGTATAAAGGTATTTTGGATGTAACACGCTCGGGCAATGGTTTTGTAATTGTTGAAGGATTGGCGCGAGATGTGAAAATAGCTGCGCGTCACATGAACACCGCCTTAAATGGCGATGAGGTCAAAATAGAAATCCTGGATAGGGACAGTAGCAAGTCCCGGAAGACCGGGAAAGTAATAAGTGTACTGAAAAGGAAAAAGTCAACTTTTACAGGAACGATTGAAAGGAGTAAAAATTTTGCTTTTCTCCTGACAGCAGATCACAGCATCCCCGATATTTATATTGATGAAGACCACTTAGCGGGTGCTAAAAATGGAGATAAGGCGGTGGTCAGGGTCATACAGTGGGGAAAGAAAAAACCATCTGGCGAAGTGATATCTATATTAGATAAGGAAGATACAAATGACACCGCGATGAAGGAAATTCTGATAGAAAATGGATTTCCACTTACTTTTCCTAAAGAAGTACTGAAGGTTGCCGATCGGCTGAAGGCAGATTTTTCTGAAAAACAGTTGGAGGGAAGGAAAGACTTAAGAAATACTTTTACCATTACCATTGATCCCGCAGATGCAAAAGATTTTGATGACGCCCTTTCCTTTAAAAAGCTGGATCAGAACCTTTTTGAGGTAGGGGTACACATTGCGGATGTCAGTCATTATGTTCAACCCGGTACGGCGTTGGACGAAGAAGCTTACAAACGGGCCACTTCTGTTTACCTGACCGACCGGGTTTTACCAATGTTACCCGAAAAGATATCCAATGAATTGTGCTCTTTAAGACCCGATGAAGATAAACTAACCTTTTCGGTATTGTTTGAAATAACCCGTACTGGAAAGATAAAAAAATCCTGGATTGGACGAACTGCGATCCGGTCTGACCATCGTTTTACTTATGAAGAAGCTCAACAGATCATTGAATCCCAAAAAGGTCATTTTTCAAAAGAAATACTGATCCTACAGCAAATTGCAGCCAGCCTGCGGAAAGAGCGCTTTAAAAAAGGGGCTATCAATTTTTCCTCTGTGGAAGTGCGTTTCCGATTGGATGAAAATGCAAGACCGGTTGGTGTCGAGTTGAAAGAAAGTAAAGAAGCTCATCAATTGATTGAGGAATTTATGTTGCTGGCAAATAAAACGGTGGCCATTTATGCCGACTCAATAAAAGTCCAGAAAAAGAAACTGCCCTTTCCTTACCGGGTTCATGATGTTCCGGATGCAGACAAATTGAAAATGTATGTAGCCTTTGCCGCCAGGCTGGGTTATAAATTTGATGTTTCTACTCCCCAAACTATTGCCTCTTCCTTTAATGAAATGTTGAAAAAGGTAGCCGGCAGGCCTGAACAGATTGTTTTGGAACAATTGGGGATAAGAACCATGTCAAAGGCCATTTATACCACAGATAATATCGGGCATTATGGACTGGGATTTGAAAATTATTGTCATTTTACTTCTCCTATCCGGCGGTATCCTGATATTATGGTACACCGGATTCTTGCCGACTGTCTGGCCGGCTCGCCGGTTGCAGATAAAAACCTTGAAAAGAAATGTTTACATTGTTCAGACTGCGAACGAAAAGCAATGGAGGCGGAACGAGCTGCACAAAAATATAAACAGGTTGAATACATGCAACAATTTATAGGAGAAGATTTTGAGGCGGTAATCAGTGGGGTAGCCTATTTTGGGTTTTGGGCTGAAACAGTGGATACTAAGTGTGAAGGGATGGTTTCTATAACGGATCTGGAAGCTATGGATGATTATATATATATTGATACAGAATATGCACTTAAAGGGGCCAGGACAGGTAAAGTTTTCAGGATGGGAGATACTGTAAAGATAAAAGTGGTGGCAGCTAATCTTGAAAAAAGACAACTGGATTACATGTTGGTGGAGAAGGAGAGTCGTAAGTCATAAGTCATTGGTTGCCGAGCGGAGCCGAGGCAAGGTCATAAGTCAAAAAGTAATTTTATTGCGTGTATGCAATCTTTTGAAACCTTATTAAAGCTTTTAGAAACACGGTTGGCAGGCCGTATTTTTCCGGAACGTCCTGAGAATTTATACGATCCGGCGCGGTACATACTCAGGTTAGGAGGCAAACGCATTCGCCCGGTCTTGTGTATGATGGGCAGCGAATTGTTAGGCGACCTTTCTGAAGATACTTTCAGGGCGGCGATAGCGATTGAGTTGTTTCATAATTTCACCTTGGTACATGACGATATCATGGATGAAGCGCCTTTGAGGAGGGGGCATCCGACGGTTCATTCCAAAGTCGGAACTTCCAATGCCCTCTTGTCAGGAGATGTCATGCTGGTGCAGGCGTATGAAGAGTTGAGCCGGATAAAAAAGGAAAACATAGTGGATATTCTTCAGGTATTTAACCAGACTGCAAAAGAAGTCTGTGAGGGACAGCAACTGGATATGGACCTGGCCGGCTTGCCCCTGGAACAGGTGAAAATGAAGGATTACCTGTGCATGATCACCCTGAAAACTTCCGTTTTGCTGGCTGCCAGCCTTCAAATAGGAGGAATGCTGGGAGCAGGTACGGCAAAAGACTTGGAAAATATGTATGCCTTTGGCAAAAATGTGGGGATCGCTTTTCAGATTCAGGATGATTATTTGGATGCCTTTGGCGATTATGAAAAATTCGGAAAGCAAATTGGAGGTGATATTCTGGCCAATAAAAAGACTTTTCTGTTGATCAAAGCCTATGAACTGGCTGAAGATAAACAGAAAGAAGAATTGCTTACTTTACTCAATCATAAAGATAAAGAAGGGAAGGTAAAAAAGGTATTAAGTTTTTACCGGGCTCATGAGGTTGACCAATGGGCGCAGGAGAAAAAGGACCATTTTGTTGCATTAGCGAAAGAAGCGCTGGATAATATCCGGGTGGTGCCCGATCGGAAAAGGGAATTGGAAATGCTTATGACCAGGCTCTTAAACAGAGAAAATTAAAAAGTATAATTTAAAGAGTGCCAAACCTTTTTGAATGAATAAAAATTACTTCAGGAGAAAGCCCCTTCACCTGATCCTCAGAGATGCAGAGGCTGGTTTTGGAGATGTAGAATCGGGCTCCAGTACTTTAAAAAGAGAACTTGGAGTAAAGGACCTCACGGCAATGGGGATTGCCGCTTTGGTGGGTGCCGGTATTTTTTCAACTATTGGAGAGGCGGCCTATAATGGTGGCCCGGGGGTTTCTATACTATTCGTTATTACTGCGGTTACATGTGGCTTTTCTGCCCTTTGCTATGCGGAATTTGCCTCCCGTATTCCGGTGTCTGGAAGCGCTTATACCTATTCCTATGCTTCTTTTGGAGAATTAATTGCCTGGATTATCGGTTGGGATCTCATTATGGAGTATGCCATTGGTAACATAGCAGTAGCTATTTCCTGGAGTGGTTATTTTTCAAACCTGCTGGCAGGTTTTGGCATTCACGTACCCCCATATTTTTCCACAGATTATCTTTCTGCCTACCGTGGATTTCAGGCTGCACAGCAGGCTATGAGTTCAGGAAGCACACTTAATTCGCTTGATCCGGCCATACAATCTGCTTTTCATGCCTGGTCAAATGCACCGGCCATCGGACCTGTAAAAATTATTGCCGATTTGCCTGCGTTGGGGATCGTTATCCTCATTTCGTACTTGGTGTATGTTGGAATCAGGGAAACCAAAAGAGCTACAAATGCAATGGTGGTGTTAAAAATTTTGATTGTAATTGGCGTAATCGTGCTGGGTTTTTTCTTTGTAACACCGGCAAACT
Organism: uncultured Chitinophagaceae bacterium; assembly: GCA_964422465.1. Classification (GTDB taxonomy): domain Bacteria; phylum Bacteroidota; class Bacteroidia; order Chitinophagales; family Chitinophagaceae; genus FW021-bin31. Next base: position 12,509 of record CAYRBD010000043.1, on the reverse strand, counting down.
GGCATCCCTTTCTACCCAATGGATTTTCAGGGGTGATGAAAGGTGTTTCCGCTGTATTTTTTGCTTATATTGGGTTTGATGCTATTTCTACCACGGCGGAAGAGTGTAGGAACCCACAGCGGGATTTGCCCCGTGGCATGATTTATTCCCTGATCATTTGTACGGTTTTATATATTCTGATTGCTCTGGTGCTGACCGGGATGGTTAGTTATCAGGATTTGGCTGTTAAAGATCCGCTTGCTTTTGTATTTCAAAAATTAGGGTTGAGTAAGATCAGTTATATCATTTCAATAGGCGCCGTCATAGCCACAGCCAGCGTCCTGTTGGTTTTTCAAATGGGACAGCCGCGGATATGGATGAGCATGAGCAGGGATGGGCTGTTGCCACCGGCTTTTTCACGTATTCATCGCCGTTATAAAACGCCCTATATTTCTACTATTATTACCGCTTTCGTAGTGGCGGTGCCGGCCTTATTTATGAATCTGACGGAAGTAACCGACCTGACCAGCATCGGTACGTTATTTGCTTTTGTGCTGGTGTGCGGAGGGGTGTTGCTGTTGCCCAGAGAGGTTCCCGAAGCCGTAAAAGGGCAAAAAAGATTCAGACTGCCTTATATTAATGGCCAGTATATTGTACCTGTGTTGTTTATTGTCGGTCTCATCGTTTTTCGCCACCAGTTGATTCACCTGTTTCACTACAATGGCGACTGGCATGCTTTTAAGGATAACCTGCCTTTCTTCCTATTCCTGATTGTAGCCGTAGTTTTAACGGTTTTGACTTTCTTAAAAAGACTTTCCCTTATCCCGGTATTGGGCCTTTCCAGTTGTTTTTATCTTATGACAGAGTTGGGATATACCAATTGGCTGCGATTTCTGATCTGGCTGGTTATCGGGTTGTTCATTTATTTTTTATACGGATATAAGCACAGCCGGATTTCCAAAGAAGTGAATTGAGAGGGGAGTTTTGTAAATTTGCCTTATGAAATTCGAGGTGGGAGATATCGTTCGTTTAATCCATTCCGGAGAAGAGGGAGAAGTGGTAGAATTGCTGGATAATGGAATGGTCCGTGTAGAAGTCAATGGGATGGATTTTCCGGTTTTTGAAGATCAAATTGAGCATCCGTATTTTAAGCGTTTTTCGGAGATGCGCAAAGCCACTCCGAAAAAGAAAAAAAGATCAGGGGCAGACCTTCCTGTTGAAAATAAGCGAAAAGCAAAAATAAACCGAAAAGAAAGTGGTTTGTTTTTATCCGTCCTTCCTGTTTATGATCCTTCTGAAGACGCTGTTGTTTCAAGCCTAAAATTGTACCTGGTAAATGAGACGCAACATTCTTATCAGTTTTATTGTAAGGAATACCTGGGAGAGGAGCTCGATTTTGAAGTAAAAAGTGAAATCTTACCCTTTAATCAATGTTACTTAAAAGACCTCCTTTTTGAATGTCTAAATGACCGTCCTCATCTGGAATTTGTTTTTACCCCCACAGAACCAACTGCAGAAATGGCTGCGGAATTTACTTTTACAATTAAATTAAAGGCCAAACAGGTCATAAAAAAAATAGCGACATTGAACAGTGGCCAACAAGCCATGTTTAGCTACCTGCTTTTTGAAAAATATCCGCTTAAGCGTGCCAAAGAAAAAGAAGAATGGGATATCCCTGCTCCTCAAGAAATAGTTCAATATTATAAAAAAGATAAGCCGGTTCCTAAAAATGAATTTCAATATGAGATAGATCTTCATATTGAGAAACTAACAGATGATTATCGTCATCTAACGGCCTCGGATATGTTGCTTTTGCAACTGGCGGAACTGCATCGTGCCCTGGAGCAGGCGATAGCCAGCCGTCAGTATTCTATGGTAGTCATTCACGGGATAGGGAAAGGCGTTTTAAAGCGGGAAGTACATGAAATTTTAAAGCAAACGCCTGAGGTCAAACGTTTTGTCAACCAGCATGATTTCAGATATGGCTTTGGGGCAACAGAAATATTTTTTGAATATCCGTAATAAAACAAAAGGTTATATATAATTCTTACTTTGTGTCCTTGTGCCTTAGCAGCCCTTTAAATACTCCGATATGAAGTTAATCCCTGCTTTTTTAAAACTAATTCGTTATCCCAACCTGTTGTTTATTTTCCTTACCCAGTATTTATTGCAATATGCTGTTGTAATTCCTGTTTTTCATCGCTACCGGTTAGTCCCTACTTTATCAGATGCTGAATTTTTCTTTTTATCTCTGTCAACCGTGTTTATTGCTGCTGCCGGCAATATCATTAATGATTATTTTGATGTCAATATAGACCTGGTTAATAAGCCGGGAAAAGTAGTTATAGACCGCGTAATCGGCCGCCGAACGGCAATAGCCTGGCATATCCTTTTAAATGCAGTGGGTATATTTTTAGGTTTTGAAATAGCCTTAAAAATTGGCTATCCCCTTTTGGGATTTACACAGCTTGTTTGTGCTGGTTTGTTGTGGTTTTATTCCACAGCTTATAAACGCCAGTTGATTATTGGGAATGTGGTTATTTCGTTTCTGACCGCCTTGTCGGTTTTGATTGTCGGTTTTTACGAACCCAAGCTCTATAAGGAGATTAACCCACTAAATGCAAGAGCGGTTTACTTGCTGTTACGCATTATTCTCCTGTATGGAGCTTTCGCATTTTTAATTTCTATGATCAGGGAACTCGTTAAGGACCTGGAAGATATAAAAGGCGATAACCGGCAGGGATGCCGTACACTTCCCATCGTGTATGGTATTAATGCGAGCAAGGATATTACCTTTGTTTTTATAGGAATATTGATAGCCCTGATTTTGTTTGTACAGGTAAAAATGGTGATGATGCATTGGTTTATGAGTACCGGATACCTTTTATTTTTGGTACAAATTCCGTTGATCTGGATGGGAATCCGTTTAAGGAAAGCGGTGAAACCGAAGGCCTTTCATCGGGTCAGCAGCCTGTTAAAATGGATTATGCTGGCCGGTATTTTGAGTATGTTGTTTTTTGTAAATGGATAAATATGTTTGAAGATAAAAATATTATTCTGGCTTCCGGTTCTCCAAGGAGAAGGCAGTTAATGGAGCAGGCAGGGCTCTCTTTTGTTGTAAAGAAAGAGCCGGTAGCGGAAGATTTTCCGGTGGATTTGGACCTTCGAAAGGTTCCTGTTTTCCTGGCGGAGAAGAAAGCGGAAGCGCTTCAATCTACGGGCCAGTCGGAGACGCTTATCTTGGCTGCAGATACGGTAGTTCTGTTAGATAACAAAATTATGGATAAGCCTGCCAACCGAAACGAAGCTTATAAAACTTTAACCGCATTATCAGGCAGAATGCACGAAGTACTTACCGGCGTCTGTTTATTGAAAGGAAAGAAAAAAAAGAGCTTCTCCGTATGTACAAAAGTTTTCTTCAGGGAATTATCATCAGCGCAAATTACTTATTACATTGATGTCTATCAGCCCTTGGATAAGGCCGGAGCCTATGCCATTCAAGAGTGGATCGGATTGATCGGTGTGGAAAGAATTGAAGGGGATTATTTTAATGTAGTGGGATTGCCGGTAGGAAGGCTGGTGGAGGAAATTTCCGGATTTTAACTAATCCGCTTCTCTTTTGTCCCTGAAATTTTTTGGAGACAATCCCATTGTATTTTTAAAAACCCGCGAAAAATGATAAGGGTCTTCGTAGCCTAATGCTTCGGCAATCGCTTTGATCTTCATTTGGGTATTCCATAATAAATAGCAGGCTTTCTGTATTTTGAGAAAAATAAAATAATTGTAGGGGGAATCGTGTACTTTTTCTTTGAATAAGGAGGAAAGATGCGAAATAGAAATATCCATCTTTTGGGAAAGCTCGTACAGGTTGAGGTTTTTATCCACGTTTTCTTTCATTAATTTGATACAGCGGTCAATGGTGGTTGTTTTCTTTTTATCCGCTTCGGAGTTGGAGTAGATGCTGTTTTTAAAGGAGGCCAGGTAATTATAAAGACAGTTGTTGGCATAAATCACGGCATCTTCATTATTGATCATGGAAGCATAATGCACTATTTCATTAAAAAGCATATTGCGCTCATCAGATGGAAAAACCATTTTAGGGATTATAGAACGCTTTTCCATCAAATATTGAAAATAATTTTTAGCTACCGACCCTGTAAAATGTACCCAGTAAATGGTCCAGGGATCGTCTGTATCCGCACCATATTTGTGGCTTTCCCCTTTTGGTAAGATGAGGAATTGGTTGGCTTTTACCTGATAGTCTTTTTGTCGGGCAGAGAACCAACCCTTTCCATTCGTGCAATATATAAGAATGTATTGTTCACAACCATTTTGTCTTTCCCGGTTATGATAGCGTGCATTTGGATAATATCCAATATCCGTGAGATAAAGATTTTTGCAAAGCGCATTTTTTTGAAGAGCATATTTTATATTGATAGGCAGTATACAAACTCTTTCTCCATGAAACCCTTCCTTCTTTTTGATATTTTGGCTGTTATTCATGATCGTAAAATTATCCATTATTTATGAAAGAATGTCTATTTCTTACAATTCCTTTGAATATTACCTTTGTTGCTTAGCTAAAATAAATATTATCAAAGCCTGTAAAAATTCAATTCGAAATTATAAAAAAGGCAGTACAACCTATCTTATTATTTATCTTTTGTATTCTTGGTAACTATACATATTCTCAGCAAATCACTAAGGGTACAGTTAAATCTTCTGATGGCAAACCGATTGTTGGTGCTACAATAGTAGTACAAGATCAGCCGGGAAATGGAACAATTACCAATATTAATGGTAAATTCAATATCAGTGTATCACAAGGAGACTCTCTCATTATCACTTCATTGGGATATGATAAGAAAGTGGTTTTAGTCTCTGGTAAGACGATTAATATAACTCTTTCGTAAAATATTTCTCAATTGAATGATCTTGTAATTATTGGCTATGGAACGAAGAAGAAAGGTGAATTAACCGGCGCTGTCTCAAAGGTTAGTAGTAAGGTTTTTGAGGATAGGCCATTAACAAACTCTGTAGAAGCTTTAAGATTGAAGGAACTCCCTAGACTAATCCTATTGTGGTAGAAGGACAAAATAGAAATCCTTATGGAGACAAATCCTGGCTTAGTAAATTGGATAAAGATGGGTTTATTATTGTGGAAAGTAATTTAGAAAGACATTTTGATCCTAATAAAAATTACCTGCTGCCTATACCCTCTAAAGAGATTTTATTAAACCCAAACTTAAAACAAAACGCTGGTTGGTGAATGTTGTGAAATATAGATTTAAGAAATATTCATAAAATAAGAATTACAAAATGAGAAAGAATGATAAGATGAAATTAGTGATTATTTTCGTTATTGCAATTTTCTGTCTGCCCTATCTTAATAAGTATGCTTCCTTTCAGAATATTATTTCTCTGGCAGGTCGGTGGTCTTTCGAGCTTGATCCTGATAGTGCTGGGTATGTAGAGAACTGGTCAAAAAAAGAGTTGACAAAATCGATTATGCTTCCCGGAACAACGGATGAGGCAGGTTTTGGTAAAAAGACAGTAGGTCCCGATTATGGTATATTGACACGAGTATATAAATACATAGGCCCCGCCTGGTATAGAAAAGAAGTTAATATTCCCGCATCCTGGGATAATAAACCGGTGATGCTTTATCTGGAAAGAGTGCTTTGGGAGAGTAAAGTCTATCTTGACGGAAAAGAAATCTCAACATTGGCGCCATTATATGTGCCTCATGAACATTTTTTAGGAAGATTGTCTGAGGGGAAACATACGATCACCATCTGTGTAAACAATGAGCTTATTTATGATATAGGTGATAAGGGCCACGGATATACTGAATATACGCAAACAATATGGAATGGAATTGTCGGGAAAATAGAACTCCGCAAATTGAACGATATATCTTTTGCCAATGTAAAGACATTTCCTGATGTATCCGGGCAGAAATTATTGTTGAAAACATCTCTGCTAAATGGAAGCGGGAATTCAGCAAATGTATCGGTTAATGCTACGCTCAGGGAGAAGAGTAGCGGAAAAATTATAAAAGAGATCACAAAACGAATGATTGTTTCCCCTGGAAAGAAGAATTACAATATTCTCATGGATAGCTTAACGGAATTAAAAAATGGGATGAATTTAACCCAAATCTTTACAATGTATCTCTTGAGATCATCAATAATAAGGAACACAGCCGGTGGTATGATATCATTGGATTTAGAGATGTTTCAACGATGAGGCACAAGATACTTATTAATGGTAAAGTTGCTTATATGAGGGGAAATCTGGATTGTGTTCATTTTCCGCTCACAGGCTATCCTTCTTGTGATGAAAAGGACTGGATAAGGATATTTAAAAAATATAAAGCTTACGGATTGAATATGGTTCGCTTTCATTCCTGGTGTCCGCCGGAGGCTGCTTTTCGCGCTGCGGATAAGCTCGGCATATACATACAAGCGGAAATTGTGTGGATCGACTGGTGGATGACGGATCCGCCTGAAGACAGGCCGGAGATGTACACCAAAGGATTAGGTAAAAATCCCAGCGCTGACAAGTTTGTTCAGGCTGCAATGAAAAGAATATCAGAGGCTTATGGGAACCATCCTTCGTTTGTATTCTTTTGTATAGGAAATGAGTTGGGTAATTCTGATTTCAATATAATGCAGGATTGGATGAGAAAAATTAAAAAAAATGATCCAAGGCGTTTGTACTCTGTTTCAACGGCCCGGAAAATAATGCCTGTTGATGATTACAATATTACGCATAATATTCCCGGAATTGGCAGAACATACGCAAATAGCTTAAATAAAACAGGAGCCGGCCTGGAAAAAAATTATAGCCGGGCAAATGTTCCTATCATAGCGCATGAAGTGGGCCAGTTCCCTGTATATCCCGAGTGGAAAGAGATTGAAAAATACACAGGTGTGTTGAGAGCCCGAAATCTGGCCGGGTTCCAAAAAGTGGTAGAGAAAACCGGTATTGCAGATCAGGATGAAGATTTTCATAAAGCCAGCGGCGCACTCCAGCAGCTGTTGTACAAAAATTTAATTGAAAATATTCTATTGGCCCCTTCAAGTCCAGGATTTACTTTACTTAGTATGCAGGATTGCCAGGGGCAGGGTGAAGCGCTCGTGGGCTGGTTGGACACTTTTTGGGACAGTAAAGGAATTACAACGCCTGAAGCGTTCAGCGCACATTGTAATGCTGTTGTACCTCTTATACAAACCAACAGCTTTACCTATACACACAATGATACGATCAAGTTGAAGGCAGAAGTGGCTAATTATTACAAGACCGCCATAACAAGCAGCTGTCCTAGAAGATAATTGATACCGATGGAAAGGTAATAAAGAAGGGAACTTTATCAAAAGAAGCCTATCCGCAAGGACAAGTTTCTATTGCTGACAGCCTGATGGTACTTTGTTCGGATTTTCCATCAGAGGCTGCACAATATGATTTTCAGTTATATTTTGAAGGTACAGACTATAAGAATAGCTGGCCCTTTTATATATTTCCTGCATCACAAAAGCTAAATACCCAAGGAATTTATATCTCAGAGGAATGGAATGAGAAAACGGATAGTATCTTAAATCATGGGGGAAAAGTATTGCTTTTGGCCAACAAATTAGGCACGAAAGAATATTCCCATTCCATCTACTTTACACCATTATTTTGGTCTTCCAGCTTTTTCCCCGGACAAAAGAATGAAACGCTTGGTTCGCTTATTGATACAAATAGCCATGCATTTGACTATTTCCCAACCGGCGACTTTACAAACTGGCAGTGGTATCGGGTGAGTTCCGACGGAAGATACTTCGATCTGACAGACCTGCCTTCTAGTGGGCACAGGCCATTGGTGCAACCTATATCCGATTTTCACTCTAATAAATTGCTTGGAAGCATTTTTGAGTCGCGTATAGGCAAGGGAAAACTACTGGTTTGTGGGTACGATCTCACAGACACAAAGAATGAATATTCGCAGCAATTATTATATAGCTTAACTGCTTATATGCAAACTACTCGGTTTAATCCTTCGACAGAATTGCCCGTGAAGAAGCTGAAAGAACTGCTGCAAAAGGTTCCTGTTGCAGAAAATCATCTGCCGCTACCCAATGAGTTTAGTCATGCCATATTATTTTTGAAAGCAGGGGCGAATGCAAAAAATAAAGCATCGGATTGGGAAAGAGGAAGTGACAGCATTATTGTTAAAAAAGGAGTAGAATATGCTGTAAGTGGTGCTTCAATAGAAAGGGAAGGTAAAGAACAAGGCTGGGATGGAAAGGCTATTAATATACATCTGGAACCACCGAATGGAATTAAAGGGTTTATATATCTTCATTTTTCAAACAGGGATAATACGAATATGTCTGGCTCCGTCATTTTGGATGGAAGAGAACTAAAGACGGGGAAAATACCAACTTCAGGAAAATGGATAAAAATAGGAATGATGCGGGAAGATACCAATGATGGTAAAGTGGATATAAAGGTAACATCGGAAAACAATGAACCGGTACAGATTGACCAATTGGTAATGGTTTCAGAAGAATAAAATATTGTAATCTTCACTGCGCAGAGCGAGGTACTAGCGACAGGGCAATCTAATTCATAAAATTATGATAGCCGCTTTCACGGGTAACTTATGTAATCGTTTTATTTAATTGATTAAGCAAATCTCCGGTATAGCCTGATATCAATTTGTTCCATTTTGCTTTTTTTGCCTGTACTTATCTGGCGAAACACCCATGACCTTACAAAACAATCTGGAAAAATAATAAGGATCATCATAACCCACTTTTACTGCAATTTCCTTTATTCGCAGCATACTTTGGTCTAATAGCTGGCAGGCATGACGTATTTTTATTTGTATAAAATAGTCCAAAGGTGAGCTGCCTGTTTTATTTTTAAATAATGTGGAAAAATGAGAGGCAGAATAATTAAAATATCCGGCGATGTCTTCGACAGTTAGCATTTTATGAATATTCTTCTTTAGAAATTCGATGGATTTCGCTATGGTATCTTGCTCTTGAAAGTTATTCAGTTTTACTTCAGGGAATAAAAATAAAGAGATAAATCTAGGAAGACATAGATTGGCATAACTGATGTTAGCAAGGGTATATCCTTCTTTCAAAGCATTATACATCTCTTCCCATGCCGTAATAAAACGCTCGTCATATTTAATAGGAGTAGGAGTAATGTATTGTTCTATATTTAGAAGGCCATTGAATTCCGAAAGCCTGTCACCGCTAAAATGCACCCAATAAATGGTCCATGGATCGTTAAGGTCTGCCTGATAGCGATGAAAATGATGTGCAGGTAAAATGACAAATTGATTAGCCGTTAGCTCATAACCTCCCCGGTGAGTATCGAAATATCCTTTACCATCCAGGCAATAAAAAAGGATATCATCACTACATCCTTTTTTACGTTCCCTGAAATGAAAAGATGCTTTAGGATAAAAGCCAATATAGGTAATATATAAAGCAGAAAGAAAAGGTTGATTTCTCAGGTATTTGTCCAATACAGAAACCGGCACATTAATTTGTTTTTCGCCTATAAATCCATCGCGTCGTCGGAATGTTGTCATGACCTAACTTGGTTTTATACAATATTTATACAATAGAAAATTACATCATTTCAGTAGAATTATCCATTATCCAGCCTTATAAAATGTAAATTTAAGCATTATTTAAGTGATTTTAAAACTTTAAAGGGCAATACCATCAATAATTCTAAAAATATTTCAGTTACTCATTTTAATCAAAATAATAGAAAAGTCCATTATATTAATAGAAAGCTCTATTGTACCAAGTGTTGAACCGACGTAAGTTTGCATTCATATAAAAGATACAATCAGAAACTATTATGAAAAGGAATTGTAAGAAACAAATTTATTAACTAAAACATGTTGTTATGAAAAAATTAAACTTACGGGGGGAACATTTACGAACACGGCTTTGGCATAGGATATATCTATCCATAGGAGGGATATTTGTGTTCATGACAATGATCAATTTCTCCTCTTTTGCCCAGAATACTTCTGCAACGACCATATCCGGGACGGTAATAGACTCATCGGGTAATCCATTGATAGGAGTTACAGTACGGGTTAAGGGTATCCAAACGGGTACTTCCACAGATACACAAGGGCATTACGAAATTGAAGCGCCGGAAGATGCAACGTTGGTGCTTTCTTATGTAGGGTATCAAAGTAAAGAGATTTTGGTGAATGGAAGAGAGACGATTAATGTTACTTTATCACCTTCTGCCACTGGATTAAATGAAGTGGTAGTGGTGGGGTATGGTGAAATGAGCAAAAAGGATATTAATAGTGCTGTGAGTACCCTTCCAATGGAAAACGTGGCACCCATACCCGTACAGTCTATTAATGATGCAGTTGGTGGAAGGATTCCAGGAGTTATTGTTACTGCAAACAATGGCGCACCCGGGGCAAAAAGTCAAGTATCTATTCGTGGGGGAGGTACGCCTTTATTTGTTATTGATAATGTGATTCGATCTCAAAACGACTTTGAAAACTTAAATCCCAACGATATTGCCACGTATTCTGTGTTGAAGGATGCAGCTGCTACCGCCTTATATGGTGCACGTGGAGGGAATGGAGTGATTTTGGTTACTACCAAAAGTGGAAAGTCAGGAGAAATAAATATCAATTATTCGTTTAATCAGATATTTTCTCAACCAACGGTACTACCAAAGAAAATGGGTTCGTATGAACATGCTGTCGCCATCAATGAAGTATATCTCGCAGAAGGCAAAGTACAACTGACTCCGGATTCTATTGTTCAATATTTTAAGGACCAAAGCAAACCATTTGAATACCCTAATACTGATTGGCAAAAAATTGCACTAAAGAATTTTGCTCCTGAGCAACGTCATGATCTCTCAATTACTTCTGGAACCGAAAAACTAACATATTATGCATCAGGTTCATATTACCATCAAGGTAGTATTTTAAGAACGGATGCAAATTATAACAATCGGATTACGTACCGATTAAATACGGTTAGCAACTTCGATAAAATTAATCTTAAGGTAACTACGGGTCTGGATGGGTTTGTTGAAAAAAATTCCATACCTTACTCTTCTACCGCTCACAGTTTCTATCAGATTTATTCGCATATACAAAACAGAGGGCCTTCTGCAGTAGCCTATAATAAATATGGCTTACCGGTTGGTGCGGAGAGTCCGATTATTGAATTATCCCCTTTATCCGGTTATAGCAATAAAAGGTCTAGGATTTTTAACAGCCTTCTGAGTCTAGATTGGGAAGCCCCGTTTGTAGAGGGATTACACTTGAAAGCCAGAGGGAGTTATAATATGTGGAATTCTGTGAGCAAGTCATGGGATGCAACCGCACCACGTTATGAAATAAATAGTACCACCCCGATAATGGGAGACCCTCCGAGCCTAAGTGGAGAAAGAAAAGATGGTCAGACATTGACTCTCCAGGGATTCATTACTTACAATCAATCTTTTGGAAAACATAATATTGACTTCACCGGAGTATATGAACAATCACAGGCAGATGATGCTATGCTTTACGCCAGTCGAAAACAATATCAGATTATCTTTGATCAGTTTGTTGCAGGTCCTACAGAAAATCAATCGACCGATGGGGCAGAATATGAAAGTGGAAAAGCCGGATATATTGGGCGTTTAACTTATAACTATAGTTCGAAATATTTTATAGAAGGCACTTTTCGTTATGATGGTAGTGATTTGTTTCCTCCGGACAAGAGATGGGGCGCATTTTATGCCATTGCTGCCGGTTGGGCATTAACTGAAGAAAACTTCATGAAGGGATTAAAAGAACAGCACACGCTTGATTATTTAAAACTACGAGGGTCAACCGGGCTCACCGGCACGGTAGAAGGTATTAGCCGGTTTCAATACGTTCCTGGATATAATATAAATGGAAACGCGTGGGTTCTTGATGGACAATTAGTCCAGGGAACTTCGGCGCCAGGTACGCTCCCAAGCACCAATTTTTCCTGGTACAGCATCCGGAGTATGGATATAGGATTAGACTTTGCTTCTTTAAACAATCGTCTGACTGGTTCTATTGACTATTTCTATAAACGTACTACAGGCTACGTTTCGTCAGATACAAGGTATTCTGCAACATTAGGTGCCGAATTGCCGCCCATAAATAATAAAGATGCCGCTTTGCGCAGAGATGGTATTGACTTTAGTGTATCCTGGAATGATTATGTCAGTGATTTCACTTATAAGATTGGCCTTAATTTTACTTATTATAATCAATTGTGGGAACAGACCTATTGGGAAGATAACGCTGATTTAAAAAATCCTTACACCAGAACCTCTGGAACCGATAACGGAGCTTATGGAAATGGATATATTAATTCAGGTTTTTATCAACAAAATAGCGATTTATTAGAGGGACCGCGCAGAATAAGTTCTCTAAATGTTGTGGGGGGAGATTTAAAATATAAAGATGTCAATGGCGATGGAAAAATTGACGGAGATGATGTTAGACGTAT
>CAYRBD010000042.1:19299-27160 GCA_964422465.1 uncultured Chitinophagaceae bacterium | reverse complement strand
TATAGAATAAACCTGTAAGTTGATCTTCATTAAAATCCTGCTTATATTTGTATCTTTCTCTATCAAAATTATGACAAACCAAGAGAAATTTTTGGCTTTAGTATCAGAGGATACTTCCAATACGGCAGACTGGATTAGAGACCGGAATAAAAATCGAAAATTTTACCGAACTTCCCAAAAGATAGCCCTTAATATTCTGAAGCGTTTGGAGGAACTTAGTTGGACGCAGAAGGATCTGGCAGGTAAAATGGAGGTAAGCCCCCAGCAGGTCAATAAGTGGGTAAAAGGCAGAGCCAATTTTACTCTTAAAACATTAATTGAATTAGGGACAGTTTTAGAGATCGAATTGATACAGATAAAATTAATAACGGATAAAGAGTATAATTAACGAAAACGTATGGCAAACTTTCACGAAACACTCGTTCTCAATAAATACATGCTGTCGCTTTTTGGCATAGATAGTATTGGCAGAAGAATATTGGGGAAAGGCGGCGTAGAAATATTTAAAGACCTGAAATATTCTAACAATGAAGGCTATACCGAGGAGGGGAATACCCGTTATCTACAGGCTTTGATTAATCATCTGTACCAGTCTCCGTTCCTGACACCGGACAGATTGCAGCAGTATGACGAAAATATTGTCCGGTTTACCAGGCAAATTTCCGATAAAAGAGAGGAGCAAATTAGCTGGAAATACTTCCAATATTTATCCTTGTTGTTTACCGAAATTTATTTGGATAAATATTTTAGTAATAAAGTAGAATTGTTAGCAGAATTGAATGAGTTTGTTCGGCTGTTTAACCAGAAGCAGATAGAACGGATGGCCGGGTTGAGCCGGGGAGAAAGAGCCGAGGTATTTGTTTCTCAAAAATTCACCATAGACCGGCTGAATAAACTGGCTTTTTGGAATGCTACCGGTTCAGGCAAGACCCTGCTCATGCATATTCATATCAAGCAGTATCTGTATTATGCAAAAAAGCATCAGCAAGGCCATAAAAATAAAGTATTGCTGATTACGCCCAATGAAGGGCTGAGCAAACAGCATCTGGAACAGTTTGAATTATCGGATATTCAAGCTGCCATTTTTAACAAGAGTAGCTCCGGTATGTTTTCCGGGAAAGAAGTGGAAATTTTAGAAATTACCAAACTGGCAGAAGATAGCGGGGACAAGACCGTAGCCGTAGATCAATTTGAAACGGAAAACTTAGTTCTGATAGATGAAGGGCATGGCGGCATGGGCGGAGATGCCTGGAAACGATATAGAGACAAGCTGAGCGAGACCGGCTTTGCTTTTGAATATTCAGCCACTTTTGGGCAGGCTATAAGCGCTACTACTAAAACTAAAAGAGTAGAATTTACGCAGGAATATGCCAAGAGTATCCTGTTTGATTATTCCTATAAATATTTTTATCAGGATGGCTATGGGAAGGATTACAGAATTCTGAATCTAAAAGAAGATGATAAAAATTACCGCAGACATTATCTGATAGCCAACCTGGTTTCTTTTTATCAACAGCAGCTCATTTTTAAGGAGAAAGGCTTTTTATTGCGCAACTTTTTGTTAGAAAAACCCCTTTGGATATTTGTAGGAGGAAAGGTAAATGCGGTACGAACAGAACAGGGTAAACAGGTCTCTGATGTGTTGACCATTATTTATTTTCTGACAGATTTTTTGAAAAATCCTATTCAAAGCATTCAGGCGATAGAAGATGTGGTTCAAAACAAAGCCGGATTGGTGGACAAAAATGGCTATTCCATTTTTGAAACATCTTTTAGCTATTTAATTCAGCAAAGATTATCGGGAGAGGATATTTTCCGGGGCATTAATGAGTTGGTATTTCATAATACCGTTATTGGTGCAAATCTCTATCTGGATCAGCTCAAAGGAGCTGACGGCGAATTAGGTTTGCGGGTTGGCGACAATGATTATTTCGGAGTAATAAATGTGGGGGATGAAGGAAAGTTATTTAATCTTGCCATGGATAATGCAGTGTTAGGAGTGGAAAGAGATTTTTCTACTTCTTTGTTCAAAGGTATCAATGAGAAGGATTCATCCATCAATCTTTTAATTGGTTCCAAGAAATTTACCGAAGGCTGGTCTTCCTGGCGGGTATCTTCTATGGGGCTTATGAATGTGGGTAAAAAAGAAGGAGCGCAAGTCATACAGTTATTTGGTCGTGGGGTTCGGTTGAAAGGCTATCAATTCTCTCTAAAACGCTCCACCGGATTAGATGATTTTCAAAAGCCAAATAACATCAGAGAAATAAGACCTTATCTCAGACCGTTGGAAACCCTACAAATATTTGGGGTACAGGCCAATTATATGGAACAGTTCAAAGAATTCCTCGAAGAAGAGGGCTTGCCCACCAACGATTCTTCCTGGATTACCATTAAAATCCAAACTAAACAAAAAAAGATAGTTTCCGAAAACAGATTAAAATTAATTCAGGTAAGAGATGATTTGGGTTTCAAGAAAAAGAAACTAATAACACTGGAATTAGAATTACCTAAATTTGATAACAAAAGAGTAATTGTAGATAGATATCCCAGAATTGATGTATTGCAGCAGAACCAAAAGGGGTTCGAGATAACCAAAAATGAAGCTCAATTAACGGAAAAACATTTAGCCTTTCTGGATTGGAACGCCCTTTATTTAGCTATTCAAGAATATAAAGCGGATAAAGGCTTTTCTAATCTGTCTGTGAGTAAAGTTGTTTTAAAAGAAATTCTGAAAAGCTCTTCCTGGTATAGGTTATTAGTCCCTGCCTATAATATGAACTTCAAAAGCTTTGAAAATACCTTTATTTGGCAGGAATTGGCGGAGATACTTCTCAAAAGATATATAGAACAAATTTATTTGCACTATAAAAATAGTTTCAATGCTGATAATATCGAAGTAATTGTATTGAAAGGGAGTGAAGATAATTTCATCCTGGAATATGATATTCGCCTGAACAGTGAAGAAGAGATTGAACAATACCGGCAAAAAGTAGAACAATTAAAAACGGAAGTGGCTGATCCGGCTTTTAGTCATATCCAAATAGCTTCAGAAGCCAGTGCGTTCGACAATTTATTGCACTTGTACAAGCCATTGATTTACGTCGGAAATGGACTGAAAAACCTGATAAAAGTGAACCCTATCGCATTGGATGCTTCGGAAAAACAATTTCTGGATGATCTCATTCAATATGTCGAAAACCATCAGTCTCTATTGGAAGATACAGAAATTCATATCCTGCGAAATCAAAGTAAAAAAGGATTAGGATTCTTTACAGATGGAAATAATTTCTATCCCGATTTTATTTTATGGATTATCAAAGAAGGAACGCAATCCATCAAATTCATAGACCCCAAAGGGATTCGTAATTCCAGGGGAATAAATGATCCAAAGATTCAATTCTATAAGGTTTTAAAGGACAAGGTACAGCCACAGGTAAAACACTCAGGATTAAAGCTGGACTCTTTTATTGTCTCAAATACCGCTTTACTGGAAGTGCAGTGGAAAGGCCAATTGTCGGAGGCCGATTTTAATAAGGAACATGTCTATTTTCAAGATAGCGCCGCTGTTGATTATGTGGAGGAAATTATAAATTCATAGTATTTTTAGAATTCTCAAGTCTAATCTCACAAAATGGAATATGGTATCAATTTACATCAAAGATATTGATTTGATGATACTCAATACCGGTGGTAAATTGGGAAATCAAATCAAGACCATGATTATGAATATTAAAAAAAATCACGAAAAGCCTTTCAAAAAAGATTATTGAAGGATTAATTGTTATTAGAAGTATGGTATATAATTTCCTGGTGAAAACAAAATAAAACGACTCTATTTAAAAATATATATTTTATTCATTTTATATAAACCCACTGAACAAAAAGAAAACATTGATAGAGAAACTGGTATCTCTGATTCGATTTTCTTATATAAAACAAAACATACGGGTAAAAAAAACCATGATATTGCCATCCTGTCGCAGGTCCTTATTTAAAAACTGTTTTTGTTACAAAGGAAGAATCTTTATAAGTAAAAATAAAAACACCCGAAGCCTCAATATTCTTATTCGCACGCGTGGTTGGCAGATCATCAATACGAGGATGCTCCCATGCCAATCGGAAAGAATCCAATGACCAATATTTTATTCTTAACCGGGTAAAACCGGCCTCCTGAAGGGCTGCCATAGCCTGATTACCCTCCCTTGAAAAATGTCCCAGGGCTGCCATATCCAGAGGAAATGAGTTTCTCTTCATCCTGTATTCTTTTAATGCTATCACAAAAGAAATAGGCGGACGCATCATCCTTTTCCTAAGCTTTTTATACCCAAACGGACGGGTAGATTGAAAAAACGTGGGAGATGGCGTTTTATCCCAATCCCCGGTTACCGGCGGTTCAAAAAGATAGGGGATTATAAAGCATCCCTGAAAAGAGATAATAGCAGAGAACAAAAGAAGTAAAATGAACTTTTTCCCAGTCTTCATACCCTAAAATATCACGTAGCCAATCTTCATGTTAACAGTAGGACTCACCCAAGTATCTCTTACCCTGATATCGTAAGCCAATTTCAGCCCGGGCGCTACCTCAAAACTAATATGTCGGCCTATGTTGCGTTGTATTCCCCAGGTAGGTTTTATAAAAAATTGCGCACCCCTGTAAATGTTTTTAGAAGCAATGGCAGATGAAAGATATCCGATTTCCAGGTTGATGAAATTAGCGGCATTGTTCCTTGTATTCCGGCCTTTACGATGCCGCTTTTCAATGTTATAATAATCTCTTAAGGAGGCTGATAGTATGGGTGCTACCTCAAAACCTGTTTGCCTTTCCTCATAAAAAAGGCCGTCCCTTATAAAAAAGCCATAAGCCAGCCCTCCTTTAAAATAAGCGGTAACATTTTTACTCATTCTTTTCTCATAACTTATACTCACTCCCAATACATCTATATTTGCTTTCAATTGATCCTTTTTTAGAAGATGAGCCTGATCACGGCTTTGCGCATAACCGGAAATAGTTCCTAAGAAAAACAAACCTAATATGAGAAGAAAACTTCTTTTTGTGTTAAAGAACATATTCAATAAATATCGTTTAAGAAAAAGCCGCGAAGGTAGATCATTTAATGAGGGCTACCAACCTACAGTTCCTAACACGACAAAAAAATCAGGTATTGTATTGCTCTGCCAAAGCATCTGACATGTAATCCAGCACATAGCGATCAAAACGGGCGCGTTCTTTAAAAAGAAAATAAATATGGAGAGAAATAACGGTTAGCGGTAATTGTATTTTTTCAATTTTTTCCTTAAACAAATCCAGACGGGCGGCATCTTTTTCCGTAGTTACAATAATTCTATAGTCGGAATTTAACTGCGATATGGCATCTTCCATTTTAGTCAAATCTCCTTCAGAATAAAAATGATGATCGGGGAAACGCAAGAGTTTCAACTCTCCCACCCTGGTTTTCAACTCCTCGAGCAAAGGTTGCGGATTGGCAATTCCACAAGCTACAATCACCCCCGTATCCGGCAACAAATCCTCTGTTTCGCCGCCAATATAATGGTAACACCTGCCGTACCTGATGGCCGTAAAAAAAATCTCCTGATGAGGAAGAGGCTGTATCTCAGCAATTATCTTTTTCTTCTCCCTCACAGTTAAATTTCGCGGACATTTAGAAACAATAATGCAATCCGCACGCCTGTATCCTTTACGGCTCTCCCGCAAGCGGCCAAATGGCACAACATAATCCCGGGTAAATAATTTATTATAATCCGTAACCATGATGTTGATCCCCGGCTTAATGGAACGGTGCTGAAAAGCATCATCCAAAATAACGACTTCTGTATCAGGGGCATCCATCAACAACTGGGGCAATGCTAAAGCACGTTCCTCCCCTACGCTAACCGCAATATCCGGAAATTTTTTATAAAACTGCATAGGCTCATCTCCAATAGTATAAGCCGTAGCCTCTTCACCGGCTATCAGATAACCTTTGGTTTTCCGGTTATACCCCCTGCTCAAAGTAGCTACATAATATTCATTTCCCAGTAAACGAATAAGATACTCCACATGCGGCGTTTTTCCGGTACCTCCAACCGACAGATTTCCTACAGCAATTGTAGGAATATCAAATTCAATTTCCGAAAGAATCCCCTGGTCATAGAATCTGTTCCGCAACCACGTAATCAGGCCGTACAATACCGAAAAAGGATACAGCAACAGCCTGAATATATCATTAATATATCGGGTAAAGGGTTTCATAACTTGCTTGTTGTTTTTGCTAATGCATACTCCAGTATTTTTTCCCGGGGATCAAAAGGCCTTAATGTGTCTAACCCTAATGAACTTATGGCCTCCTCAATCAACAAACTTTCAGTCTTTGGAGCCTGTTCCTTTCTTTTCTCAAAAAAATAGCGTCCCGCCTCCAGCATACTTTGCAGGGGAACAAGCCCAATTATCTCACTTCCTGTCACCTCTACTCCTTTTTTTAATGCAAGCTGTCTTACCGTTTCAAAAGCGATATGCATGGGGGTCTTTTTCAAATCAACCAGGTTCATGGAGACCTGCGCTATTTTATATTCTTCCATAAACCAGCCGAGTGCTTTGGTAAAAGGCAGGAGGCCCGGTATCCGAAGGGGTTTCATTTCCTGATCATATTGAATCTGTCCTTTGATCTTTTTTACACGTCCCGAAGCACGGACTTCCGCAGCAATAGCTTTTGCTACACTAACCGTTGCCGTATCCAGGTTAACATTATAAGCCAGCAAAAAATCCCGTGCTCCTATTACAGTAGCACCGGTTCTTTTGTTGAAAATCTTTTTCCCAAAATCGGGCTGCCAATCCGGATGGCTTAATTTAGCAGCAAGTTTTTCATATCCGCCGGCACGAATTTCGGCAAGATTAGCCCTGTTGGAGCAGGTAGCCGCTTTTTCATATAAATAGACCGGGATGTTTAACTCTTCCCCCACCCTTTTCCCCAGGCTCCTGGCCCATTTCACGGTTTCCTCCATAGAAATACCGGAAACAGGCACCAGCGGACAAACATCCGTAGCGCCCAGCCGGGGATGTGCGCCCTGATGCTTTTCCATGTCAACTAATTGCGAGGCCCTCAGAATACCCTTAAAAGCACCGGCCACCACTGCGGCAGGCGCTCCGGCAAAAGTAACGACCGTCCGATTGGCAGACGCGCCCATGTCAACATGAAGGATTTTTAATTCTTGCTCCGACCCAATGGCTTCAATTATTTGTCGGATAATGGCCGGATCCCTGCCTTCACTAAAATTCGGTACACATTCAATAATTGCCATAAGACGGAGACTCTGTAATTGTCAAAGTTATATTTTTTAACAAACCTATCACAATAATTTAAGAATTGCTTCCGAAAGTTAAACAATAATAAACCCTTATTTGTAGTTAAAAATACGAGTCTATACTTGCAAGGCAATAAAAAAACAATTTTATTATGAAAAATTTAAAGGTGAAGATGCCAAAGGTATTCGGTTCCCTGTTGGTAGGCGGACTGACCGTGCTTTCAATGAGCGCTTTCGGACAAAGTCAAAAGACCGTTAGTGGCGAAGTTTTAGACATGTCCTGCTACATGGGGCATGGAGCCAAAGGAAAAGGACATAAGCAATGTGCACAAATGTGCTTAGACAAAGGACTTCCTGCAGGTTTATTAACCAGTGACGGGCAGGTTTATCTGCTGGTAGAGGATCACGATAAATCCAAGGCTTACAAAACAGCTATTAAGCACGCTGCTGACCAGGTGAAAATTACAGGAAACGTAGTAAACAAAAATGGAGTACGGGCACTCGTAGTTGAAAATACAGAAGTAGGTAGCTAAAGTTCTGACCTTTTTCCGTTTTTTCGAAA
>CAYRBD010000042.1:0-19199 GCA_964422465.1 uncultured Chitinophagaceae bacterium | reverse complement strand
GGGCAAAAAGGGGATATTTTATACTTCATTCTACAGTAGTATTACGATTAACCACCATAAAAAATCTCCCGCCGATTTAGCCGATTCTCAGATATATTATCGGCATTCATCCCTGCCTTTGCCGACAGGCAGGTACACAATCTGCGGGAGGTAAACAGTGCTTTTTATAATTTCACTTAACACCACTTGCATTCTGTTTCTATAGACGGGCAAAAAATTATATAAAATTAAATATCTACTTCTCGTAGGCTTTTTTACTGGTTTAAAGTTTAGTCGGCGACTATAGAGAAGGGGAATTGATAAGTTTTTACCAATATTTTGTCGCTCGCGACTGTTTAAGTGCCGTTAAGCACGAAATATAGGTAAAAAAGGTGATAAATCATTGTTAGAGTGCCTTTTGGTACTCAATATTATCTGCCTGAAATTATTAAATACCATGATAGGTTAAATACCATGATAACGAATTTTAAGGACCTAATTCTAAAATTATATCCTCTGCAAGGGACAAAATTGAACGATTATATCGCTCCGAAATAGGGGGGAAGGTTTCCCTCGCTCTTGTAGCAGGCAGGAAATGCCGAAGGTATTTAATAGAACCTGCTCGCACTCCTTCCGAACTTCTGACGGAGTTCAACCTTTGTTTCAGCAAAACACGTTTTTATGCCTTGCAGAGTAAAAATGCAGATTCATTTTTCACTGTCTTTGAGGCGATCTTTTATATAGGTAACTTCTGTTTTACCATGAGCTTTGGGTTTTCCATCCTCCCCCATGTTCACGAATACCATCTTTTCTATCTCTAAAATGCGCTTGCGTGTGAGTTTGTTTCTTACCTCGCAGCGCAAGGTTAGGGAAGTATTTCCGAATTCAACAACCTCCATCCCCATTTCAATGATGTCTCCCTGGCGGGCTGAGCTGACAAAATTTATTTCAGAAATAAATTTGGTAACCACCCGATTATTATCCAGTTGAATAATAGTATAAATGGCAGCCTCTTCATCAATCCAACGAAGAAGACTGCCACCAAACAAGGTTCCATTGGGATTCAGATCTTCAGGTGAGATCCACTTCCTGGTATGAAAGTTCATTTAAGCTACCGTTTGTTTCTTTTGATTTTCTACAGCTTCCATGAGCCCGTCATAAGCCTTATTGAATTTTTCGATTCCTTCATCTTCCAGTTGTTGAGTAACCTGGTCAATATCAATTCCATTTTCTTTAAGACTTTTCAATACCTGGTTGGCTTTATCCATATCTGATTCCAGCCGGGATTCGGCTTTACCATGATCTCTAAATGCTTCTATCGTCTCCAGAGGTAAAGTATTAATGGTATTTTCACCTATCAAAGCCTCTACATATTTCACATCGCTGTAATCCGGATTTTTAGTGCTTGTGCTTGCCCACAATACGCGCTGGGGTTGTGCCCCTTTAGCTTCCAGAGCTTTAAAGCGATCACTGCTAAACACTTCTTTATAAATTTCATACGCCTTCTTGGCAGAAGCAATAGCCACCTCTCCCTGCAACTCCTTTTTCTCTTTCAATTGTGGATCAACCAATACATCAATGCGGCTGAGGAAGAAACTGGCTACGGAAGAAATTTTATCAATGGGTTTCCCTGCTTTTACCCTATCTTCCAATCCGGAAAGGTAAGCATCTGTTACTTCCCGGTATCGCGGAAGGCCAAACAGCAGGGTGATGTTTACGTTTATGCCTTCGGCTGTACTCTTTCGAATAGCCTTCAGCCCCTCTGCCGTTCCGGGGATTTTGATCATCACGTTCTCCCTCCCTACGGCATCCCATAATTCTTTAGCCTGCCTGATGGTGCCTTCGGTATCCCGCGCCAGGTAAGGATTTACCTCCAGACTGACAAAACCATCCTTTCCCTTTTCCTTATCAAAAACGGGTTTGAAAATATCTGTTGCCCGCTTGATGTCTTTAATGGCAAGACTAAAAAAGATATCATCATTGCTGTCTTTTTCTTTGGCAAAAGCCGCTATATCCGCATCATAATCCGAACTGCTACTAAAGGCTTTGGCAAAAATAGAAGGATTGGACGTGACGCCACAGACGCCATCCTCCTCTATAAGTTGCTGCAATTTGCCATTGTCCATAATCTCCCTGTTGAGGAAATCCAACCAAATACTTTGTCCAAGTTCATGAATCTGCTTTACCTTATTCATTTTCTTAATTTTTTTTAATCTGAAATGGGTTAACAATCTAATTTACAAACCCCTAAAGGTTCAATTTTACAAAATAATAAAATTTTTTTGAGAAATTCTATTCTGCTTCCCTATTATAATAAAGATCAGACAATTTTAACAGCATCTGAAAAGAAAAGTTCTACGTTTATGAGTTTAAAAGAAGCAAACGTTTGCAGGGTATTAAAATACTTCTTATCTTTACCGCTTAAACATTAAAATACCTTAGATATGAGTAAAAAATACCATGCTTTTCTGATGCTTCTCCTCGGGGGACTTATTTCACTGACCTTTTTGGGTTGTAGCCAAAAAAATGACGGCCCGGATATGGACAAACTGGTCAATCAAAATCTTGATTTTGCTGTCAATCAGTACAAATATTTCATGAAAAATATTCCGGAAGGGAAAATCCCACGGACACTCGATTCTACCGGAGGGAGCCTCACCTTTTGCGGCGTTCATGACTGGACGATTGGTTTCTATCCCGGCACACTCTGGTATCTGTATCAATATTCCGGAGATTCCATTTTTAAAGACCAGGCAGAAGATAAAATGAAGATCATTGAACCGCTGGAAAATTATGAAGGCACCCATGATCTGGGTTTTATGATGTACTGTAGTTTTGGGAATGGCTACCGTCTGACGCACAATCCACATTATAAAGAGGTTTTGTTGCAATCCGCCGCCTCTCTGTCCACCCGCTTTAATGACACCATCGGTTGTATTAAATCGTGGGACTGGATGAAAGGTCAGTTTCCGGTTATTATTGACAATATGATGAACCTGGAACTGCTATGCTGGGCTACCCAAAATGGAGGAAGCCCCAAATATGAACAAGAAGCCATATCACACGCCAATGTAACCATGAAAAATCATTTTCGGCCGGATTACAGCTCCTGGCATGTGGTACTCTACGACCCGCATACGGGTGCCGTGGTAAAAAAGCAAACAGCACAAGGCTATTCCGACTCTTCAGCCTGGGCCCGCGGCCAGAGTTGGGGGCTCTACGGCTATACGATGATGTTCAGAGAAACCAAAGATTCCGCCTACCTGCAACAGGCTGAACATATCGCTCATTTTATTCTTACTAACCCCAACCTCCCGGAAGATATGATCCCCTACTGGGATTATGACGCTCCAAAAATTCCCAATACCTATCGCGATGTATCCGCAGGTTCTATCATGGCCTCAGCTCTATTGGAACTAAGTACCCTAACACCGGATAAGCAAAAAGCAAAAAAGTATAAAACGTCTGCAGAAAAGATACTGGTCAGCCTTAGCAGCCCCAAATACCGATTCGAACAGGGGAAGGGGGCCGGTTTCCTGCTCAAACACAGTGTGGGTTCGCTCCCCGGAAAGGTAGAAATTGACGTTCCATTGAACTATGCGGACTATTATTTTGTAGAAGCCTTATTGAGATATAAAAATTTGTATTTAGGTAAATAGTAAATTAAAAACAGCATGAAGACACAGTATGAAGTACGGTATGCCAACAGCCCGGCAGAGGTAAAAAGAATGGACACCACGGATTTAAGAAAATCATTTTTAATAGAAAATTTGTTTGAGGCAGATCAAGTCAAGCTGACCTATACCCATTACGACCGCTTGATCGTTGGAGGTATTCATCCGGTGAAAGAATCAGTAACCCTGGAAACTATTGATCCTTTAAAAGCCGACTACTTCCTGGAACGAAGAGAACTCGGCATTATTAACGTAGGGGGTTCCGGAAGCGTATCTGTTGATGGAGAAAAATATGACCTTAATTTTAAAGAAGCCTTATATGTTGGCAAAGGCAATAAAGAAGTAATCTTTAGTAGCGCTCAAAGTGACAGCCCTGCTAAATTTTATATCAATGCTGCACCGGCACATCATTCTTACCCAACCAAAAAAGTAACTAAGGAGGAAGCTGAAATAGTTGAACTGGGTTCACTGGAAACCGCCAACCACCGCGTTATCAATAAATTATTGGTAAACAGCGTAGTACAAACCTGCCAGCTTCAAATGGGTATGACCGAACTTAAAACAGGTAGCGTATGGAATACCATGCCGGCCCACGTACACGACCGCCGGATGGAAGCTTATTTTTATTTTGAAGTGAAAGAAGGGCAATCCGTCAGTCATTTTATGGGACAACCTGAAGAAACCCGCCACATCTGGTTGCAAAATAACGAAGCGGTAATTTCCCCTCCCTGGTCTATTCATGCAGGCTCCGGAACTTCCAACTACACCTTTATCTGGGGCATGGGCGGAGAAAACCTGGATTATGATGATATGGATAAGTGGGCAATTAAGGACTTGCGGTAATGACTCAATTAAAGAGCCATGAGAAACAATTATTCCTATGATAGAATTGCCCGAAAATGGGTTGATGAGAGGGAGAAGTCATTCGTGAGCAAATTAGTCAAGGGCTTTGCCGATAAGGTAAGTCCCAAAGGAAAGATATTAGACATTGGTTGTGGCTCAGGTTACCTATCAAAATATTTGGCTGAAAGAAATTTTCAGGTAGAGGGTATTGACACTTCAGAAAGAATGATTAAAATAGCGAAGTCTCAAAAAATTGCTCATACGGAATTTATAACTTCTGACTTCTTTGATTTCGTCTCTCCCAAAAAATTTGATGGTGTTATTGCATGGGATTCTTTTTTCCACTTTCCGAAAGAAAAACAACAGGATATCTATTTTAAAGTAGAAAGCCTTCTGAACATTGACGGCTATTTGTTATTCACACATGGAGACGCTGATGATGAGCATATAGACGAAATGATGGGTGAGCCATTTTATTATAGTTGTATACCAAAGGAGAAAGTTTGTAATATTCTTAGCCGTGTTGGGTTTAAAATTGAATACGTCTATAAAGATTTTATAGAGGGCAACACACATCGCTCTCTTGTCATTCTGGCTAAAAAAGTTCAGCAAACAGTTAATCATTAACCATAAAACCATATAACCTATGTCCATAAAAACGGCATTTGATCTTACAGGAAAAACCGCATTGATAACCGGCGCTACACACGGCTTGGGGATGGCTATGGCCAAAGCGCTCGGTCAGGCGGGCGCCAATATTGTCATCAATGGCCACAGCTCACAAGAAAAAGTTGACAATGCTTTAAAAGAATACGAAGCAAACGGTATTCAAGCTACAGGCTTCCTGTTTGATGTAACTAAAGAAGAGGAAGTAAGCACTTATATTCAAAAGATAGAAAAAGAGGTAGGTGTTATAGATATACTGGTAAACAATGCCGGGATCATCAAACGTATCCCGTTGACTGAAATGACTGTTGAAGAGTGGGAAGAAGTGATCCGCACGGACCTCACTTCTCCTTTCATCGTATCCAAAGCAGTTGCACCAGGGATGATCAGTCGGAAAAGCGGAAAAATCATCCACGTTTGCAGTATGATGAGTGAACTGGGTCGGGAAACGGTCGCGGCTTATGCTGCTGCCAAAGGAGGATTGAAGATGCTCACCCGCAGCATGGCTACCGAATGGGCGCAGCATAACATTCAGGTAAACGGTATAGGCCCGGGTTACTTTGCCACCAGCCAGACAGCACCTTTGCGGGTTGCAGGAAATCCTTTTCACGAATTTATTATCAGCCGTACTCCCGCAGGCCGTTGGGGTGAGCCGGATGAGCTGGGCGGCCCAATTGTTTTTTTATCCTCGGAAGCCGCTAATTTCGTCAACGGACAGGTACTTTATGTTGACGGCGGGATGCTGGCTACTTTAGGAAAAGCGTATGGCAAATAGAGAAACTTTCTATCTTTGCCGAAAAAGTCCATGCTCAGCTTTAAGCAGATTCTGACCGTAACCTTTACCCTGTTTGCCATTATAGATATTTTAGGATCTATCCCTATTCTCATTACACTAAAGGGAAAAATGGGAAAAATCAGCGCTGCCAAGGCTTCCCTGGCATCTGGTTTTATCATGATTCTGTTCTTCCTGGTAGGAGAAAAGTTGCTGTCCATTATGAGTGTGGATATCAGCTCTTTCGCAGTAGCGGGATCCATTGTTATTTTTCTGCTTGGACTGGAAATGCTGCTGGGTATGGAACTTTTTAAAAGCAATAGCGATGCAGGAGAATCGGGCAGTTATGTTCCGATTGCTTTCCCGCTTATTGCAGGTTCCGGGTCTTTAACGACCATCATTTCCCTAAAAGCTGATTTTGGCTATTTTAACATCCTGATTGGTATCCTGATCAATATCCTCATTGTATATATTGTCATCAGGAGCCTGAATCGCATCGAAAGATTGCTGGGAAAGTCCGGACTCATGGTGATCCGCCAGTTCTTTGGAATCATCTTGCTGGCCATAGCCATTCGCATTTTCAAGTCCAACCTGGGGCTGTAGCTGAGGAAATCACCTGAAACTAATTCCGGTCTTCACACCGATTAGATAAGGAAATTCTCTAACAGACTTATACGCCCTGTAGCTTGAAGATAGCTGGTACTGCAATACCGGACCTATTGAAAAGTGAAAATCACTACCTAAAGGCACATTCAGGTTCGTTTCCAGGATCAAACTGCTATTGAACGCCCCCAAATAACCATCGTCTTCAAAATAACGCCTTGATTTCGGGGCATACATCACAGAATTGGCGTTTAACAAATAGGTAATCCCTGCCCCCGCGAGTACAGAGAAGGAGACTTTATCCGGGTTGCCGAAGTTTCGACCTACCAATATCGGAAGTTCCGTATTTAAGTACTTATTTTGCAAATGTACCGGCCTGTCGTCTTCTTGCAGCCTGCTAACAGAAAGCGCATAATTTGAATTGGCCATAGGACGGGCGGTTGCCATAAAAGTCCCCTCCCGATTTACATAACCGGGGCTCCCCTTATAGGCGGTAACCAGGTAATTGGTTTCTCTCAGTGATAACCCGGATTGTAAAAACCAGCCCTTAGAGAGATCCAGCGCTACCCGTATGCCGGATTCCCAGCCCCAACTCTGCCGTTGCTGCATGGGCTTTTCATTCTGGTTGATGCGGCTGGCATTGGCGGACATGGGGGACATCAGGCTATATCCCGGAGCCGGGCCGGACGGGGCGGCATCCATAAGTGAAGGAGCAGCGCTACCAGAGGTTTTTAGCGTCCTGTAGCTCAGGCCGGGGGTAAAAAATAAACCAACGGCTAATTTTTTTTCTTGATTCTTCTGCGATTCGGTAGCGGAGTTTTCATCTTCCACCTCCGGAGAAGTGGAAAGCCCGGCGGACTGCAGTAAAAAGGGAAGTATCTTTTGAGAATATTGCAAAGAAGGTTCCTCCACAAGGTGCAACCGGTCCTTCTCTATTTCTTGCCAACTGATTTTTGATAAAGGAGGAAGTTCATAAATCGAAAGCTTCTCCTTTTGAGTTTTAGAAAACAAGGGCCGTGCAGGAGCGATGGATTCTGATGGCATTGTCTTGCTTCCGGAATGATCCAATTCTCGGTGGGAAGAAACATTAGCGTTGTTTTTAACAAGAGTTTTTTTCTTCCTGTCCGTGGCAGGCAGCGGGGATTCTGCAGAGGGGGCGTGCTCCTGTATTTCCGATCCGGCTTCCTCCTGGTGACTTCCTTCAGAGGTAAAAGATTGAGTATTTTGCTTTGGTAAGGAACCATGGGGCATCAAAAAGTAAATTCCAAGTCCGATTAAAACCAGCAATGCTGCTGCTACTGCCCAACGATAAAAGTAAATTCTTCTATGTGTAACGGGGAGCTGCTCTTTCACCTTTTCCCATACCGCTCCTGCAGGTGGCACTTCCACCTTCCCGGCAGCCTCCCGAAGCTGTTCTTCCCAAGACTTTTTATTTAAATCTTCCTTCATCTTTCCTCCTCTTTGGGATAGGGAATATGCACTTTCTCCTGCTGTGCTTGTATTTTTTTCAACATTTCTTTTCCCCGTGAATATTGGGAGCGTGAAGTTCCTTCCGCTATTCCCAACTTTTCGCCTATTTCTTTATGAGAATATCCTTCAATGGCATACAAGTTGATAACTGTCCTGTATCCCGATGGCAACTGATGCAACATCATCAGGATATCCTGCTCCCGAATACCGGCATCTGCTTCTTCAGCGCCTGCCGGATATACCTGCTCTTCCACCTCCACCCTATAATGCAACTGTTTGTTTTTATTTAAAAAGTTAAGTGCCGTATTCACCATAATCCTACGAATCCATCCTTCTAATGAACCCTTTGACCGGAATTGCTGCAGGGAGGTAAAAACCTTTATAAACCCCTCCTGAAGGATATCCTCTGCATCAGCTTTGTTGCGAACATACCGATAACAAAGGCCCATCATTTTTGCACTAAAGCGGTCATACAGCGCTTTCTGCGCCCTGCTATTCCCGCGAATACATTCTTTGACGAGCCCGGAATCATCGGATAAACCTTTTTTTCCAGTCAACACTTTATGGTTATTAGACAATGAAAATGGCTAAAACGTTGCTTCCGCCATTAAAAAAATTAAAAATCTACCCCCAACGCAAAATACCACTGGGGTTTGCCGGGGAAAAACCCATATTGCATAGGCCAGCCGGCATCCACTCTTAAGAAGTAGCCGGCAATAGTAGTACGTGCGCCAAACCCATATCCCCCTACGAAAGGTCCCAGATTGTTATTTTTAATCTGCACGATAACATGTTGGTTACCGTACGAAGGCTGGCTGGTATTCTTCAAATTGGAAAAGCCTCCATGCCAGGCTGTACCCATATCCAGGAAAGAGGTAAGCTGAAAATTGCGGATAAAATCAGAATTGATAGGCTGATTGATAAAGGTCGCAAATACGGGAAGACGCAATTCCGTATTCAACAGCATCACATTATTTCCATTCTTCACATTTTGTTTATAGCCTCTCAGATTTTCTGCCAGAGTCTGATAGGCATAATTAGCTGAAAAATCTATCGGCGTACTGTTGTTATACTTTGGCGCCAGCCAGTTATCCACTCCTCCCAGATAATAAAGAACCTTCCGGTTACCCCAGCTAAAATCAGCGGCAAAGCGGGTGGCCCAGATAAAGTTCTTATAAATAGGCAGGTAGTAGCGTGCATCCACCCCGGCGTTAAAAGTAAAATCCCTTTCTTTTACTCCGGCCGGTTTGTTTAGTTGCGGAAACATCTCAATATAGGTTTTCCAACGCAATCCGTTCCAGATATTAATAGCCGGATTGATGGTATTGTCATAAACATACTCTGCCCGGGTTACTCCAAATTTCTGATTTCTGTCCAATTGATTTTTATCCGGTAAAGTATTGGCATCGCTGGCCAGAGAGGTAAGCTGGTCGCTCCGGTAACCTACCGTCAGTCTTACACTCCGTACCACATCAATGGGGAGGGTAACTTCTACCTGGTATAAATTGGTTCTCCTTTTCGCTTCATAGGGGAGATTACTAAAGCCCAGGCGGTCCACTTTCCGATAATAGAGCAATTTATAATCCACAAAATGACGCAGGTTGTTATATGAAAAATAATATTCACTTCCATTAAAATTGGAAGGGAAACGGAATCCGCCGGTAAACTTAATATCTTCAAATAAATCACTCACCCCCACCTGGATAAGGCCATTGAAAGGCTGCTGGAGATAAATAGGCCCCCCGCCCCCGGTGAAGGGCTGGTAACGGTCTATCAGGACAGAATTATCCAACTGCGTAATCAGGTAATCCGTAGAGAATTTAAGGTGGTAAGGGAACAATCGGGCGCTCCGCAGTACGTTATTGTGTTGCAACTGTTGCTCTAATTGGAGGTTCTGCCGGATAATATTGGTGCTATCGGGAGGGATATATCCAAATTCACTCTGAAAATAATTTTCCGGGTTCATGCTGGTATCCGGCGTTGTATTATAATACATGGGCAATCCCAGTTTCACGCTATCCTGATGCAATTGATACTTTCGATAACTGGTCAGCGGCGTACTTATATTTCTGCGATCAAGCGTACGGGTATCTTCCCGCAATTCGTAAGCCCTCGTAAAGTCTCCGCGTTTCACCGTTTCTGAAACAATCTGCTTTTGGCCGGCATTATAGGATTCGGTAATCCCATCGGCATAATTGGTTAGTGGAAAAACATAGGTAGAATCAGAGGTAATGGCTACCATTTTCATCGAATCCGGCTTTTGCGTGCCATAGCTTTGCAACATGGAATCCAATTCCGGCCGGTCCGGGTTTCGTAAAACATTGGCGCCTATATAATAAAGGCTGTCTATTCCATTGCTTTGAGATTGAAAAAAGCCAGCATAGCGGTTGTTAATTCCATTTTGGTCTCCCACAAAGGTGAAATAGCGATCCGTATATTGCATGGGCATCCGGGCATTGCCCATTTTCAGATCAGTAAGTTGGGTAATCTGCCTGCCTTCCGGCTGGTCCCAGTTACTCAGCAGGAAAATATTATAACGATGATGAGGCAGAACCGTATCTGCGCTCACGGCATTGGGCTCAGGCCGGTTGGAAGAAAAGATAATACCGCTTTTTTTAGAAAACCCGACATAAGAAGGATCTACATCATCAAAAACATCATTTGTCAACTGTTCCGTTTTAAAGTCACTGATGTTATATGTAAAAAGGTCGGTTTGGCCGTTTTTGGTAGCCGATAAGAGCAACAGATTCTTTTGCGTAGGCAGATACTGAAAGCTCTGGATCATTTGAAAATCCTCAGGCAGGTCTTCTTTCACCTTTGTTTTGGAGATAAGGTCATACACCATCAATTTCAGCTTTCCTTTTTTGGGATAAATAATGGCCAGATGAGTGCCCTGCGCATCCCATCCGAGCAGTGGATAATCCGGGTTGACCTGTGATTTTAATTCCCGAACGCCACTTTTCAGTAACACTCGGGGTTTGAAAAAGCCTTCAAAAAGTTGTACCTCATATACACCATGTTTAAATTCTACCATAGCATAATCCCGGTTACGCGGGTTGGGATGGATCCGATAATGTTGAGATTTGACGTTGGACTGGGTAGTGGTTACGGTTCCCCGGGTAATCTGGCGACGCCCCCGGTTATCTTCCTGATAACGACGGAAGTTATAAGTTACAAACTCCCGCATGACTTCTTTATATTTCTTATGCAACACCTGCTGAAAGGCCTTTTTCATATTCCGGTCTATCCGCGAGATGTACAAAAGGTAAGACGGTGCATCGACCCCATATTCACTGGAAATATAATACCAAAATGCATGTCCTGCAAGCGTAGGAAATTCATTGGCCAACTGATTAAAAGTCTGATAACGGCCGGTACGAATGAGTTGTTTGAGCTGATTGTCCAATTCTGCATTCCAGCTTTCGGCAACAAACGAGATAAAGCCATCGGTGTACCATTTTGGCAAATTCAAGAGCACAGCATTGCCCGCAAACTCTCCCACTGAACTACCAAACATGATGTTGTTCAGCATAACTTTCGCAATTCCTTCCCTGATCTGTACCCGCAGTTTATTGTGGTTTCCATCAAAATAGACGATCATCTTATTGCCAACCAGCTTGGTTACTCCGCCTGTATTTTGCCAGTCCAGCCCGATACCGATATTGGACTGCTTCATATCCCCATAGCTGTTATAAATAATGATATTGATCTGGTCGCGAAGGCTAAAATCCATCGTTTTTTCCAGATCAGTTAGTTCCTGCTCTGCGGTTTGAGCGACATATTTCCCCAGGTCCAGCCCTCCCTGACTAAAATAGGTATTGAAATGGTCCGTCTCGAAATAACGCCAGTCAAACTTTTTATATTGGAGTCTGTTTTTACCAAACCGGACTGTATTGGTCTGTGAAAATCCGTTGAAGCTCGCCCCACACAGGCCTAACAGCAGAAAGAGTCTTAAATATTTACGCATCATAAGAAGATACTAAGGTTATTCACGTATTTTTGAGCAAATAAAGGTACAAAATAAACTGTATTATGCTCGAAGTTAAGTCGTTTACATTTAATCCGTTTCAGGAAAATACATTTTTGTTAATTAACGAAAGAAAAGACTGTTTCATTATAGACCCCGGCGCTTATTTTAAAAAAGAGCAGCAAATACTCCTGAATTATATAGAATCTAACAAATTGTCTCCCATAAGGTTGCTCAATACCCATTGCCATTTGGATCATGTATTTGGGAATAAACTCATTTTTGATCATTTTGGATTGAAGCCGGAGTTTCACAAATGGGAAAAGGCCATCTTAGCGCAGTCAACGGAAGCCGGACTACGTTATGATCTGCCGCTTGAGCCCTCCCCCGAGCCCGAGAATTATCTGGAGGAGAAAGACCGGCTCCAACTGGGAGAAGACCAGCTCTCAATACTATTAGCTCCGGGGCACTCTCCGGGCAGCCTTTGTTTTTACTGCGAGAAGCAAAGTTTTCTGATAGGCGGGGATGTCCTTTTCAATGAAAGCATAGGACGCACTGATCTGCCAGGAGGAAATGCGGAATTTCTGACAGCCTCTATCCGTGAAAAGTTGTATCTGCTGCCGGATGAAACCGTGGTATATACCGGCCATGGGCCCGAAACGACCATTGGCCATGAGAAGCAATTCAACCCTTTTGTGAGACCTTAAGGGCCTGTACGCAGATAAACAGTATCTATTTTGGTGGCCTGCCCCTCCTCTACCTCAACATCATTAATTGTATCTTCTAGATATCTGGTAGAAATGCCCGGTTTAAATAACATTTTATAAGTTCCCACAGGCAACCCCCAAAACTTGTAACTCCCATCCGCATCGGGGAGCGTGCGCAGGGTATCCTCATTTTGAACAGCCAGCACCTGGGTTTGTGCTTCTTGAGGCAAGACCATTCCTTCTATCGCGCCGCCCGCAGTCTTTTCAAAAGTGCGGATTACAGGTTTTAATATATATTTTCCGCTATGGCCGGCCTCAACGATGGATTGAGTGGCATCAAAATCCAAAACCAGTGCGTAAGAGATTCCCGCTTTAAGTTCTGCATGAACATTCAATTTCAATCCGGATGGTTGGGCCGAGGGGACTGTCAGTGGTATTTGCGAGCCATCTTTCAGCACCACAGAGTTCCGGTCTCCCAGCATGAGTCTAATTTGTGAAACCCGGCCTGCCGGGAGATCAACAGCCGCAAGAAGAGTATCTTTCCCATTTCTAAAATTCAGCAAATTGTACAACCCTTTTCGCATTAATGTTACTTCGCTCCATCCCGACTGATTCGAAGAATCGCCTCCCGAAACATGCACCATTACCTTTTGAATATCAATCCATACCGCTTTGTAATCAGCGGGGGCATCTGTCAGGTAAATTTCTAAAAAAGAAGAAGGTTGAATATCTTTAGTTTCCTTATTACAAGAACTCATCAGGAAGGCGGCTACCATCACGCTCAATACGCCAATAAACAATTTTCTCATTTCCTTAGCTCGGGGAATTTATACATTTAAAAACTGAAACCAGAAGTGCAATAATGATACCAAAACTAAAAGGAATAGGATAAAAAACAGTAACTTTGAACAAGTTTAAAAATATTTAATATAAAAAGAATTTTAACCGGCCCATTTGCTTTAACAATCCTAATGTCA
This sequence comes from uncultured Chitinophagaceae bacterium, assembly GCA_964422465.1. GTDB lineage: Bacteria > Bacteroidota > Bacteroidia > Chitinophagales > Chitinophagaceae > FW021-bin31. Next base: position 5,541 of record CAYRBD010000042.1, on the reverse strand, counting down.
TGTCTTTATCTTCCCTGAAGCAAACCAAACATATTCTCCAACAGGTAGCAGAAGGAAAAGAAGAGGCATTCCGGGTCTTGTTTGACCAATACCATCAAAAGATATACACTTTTGCACTGTATCTTACCCACTCCGAGGCCATGGCAGAAGAAGTTACTCAGGAAGTATTTATAAAAGTCTGGACCAACCGGTTACAACTTCCTGAAATTCAATATTTCAGTTCCTGGATAAAAACGCTCGCACGAAATCACATCTATACGCTGCTACGGCATCTGGCAGTAGAAAGGCGGGTTTTGGAAGATATTAAAAACAACATGGAGACTCAGATTTCAGAAACTTCAAATGACAACTTTTACAGAAAATGGGAATTGCTGCTAAAGGCGGCAGTTGATCAATTGCCTCCCCGCCAGAAAGAAGTCTATCAGTTAAGCCGTTATGAGGGAATGAAACAAATTGTTATTGCTGAAAAGTTGGGGCTCTCCATTCACACAGTAAAAAATCACATGAAGGCAGCGCTTCATTCCATTCACCTGTTTCTTGAAGCGAACAAAAAAAGCATCTTATAACCCCGGTTATTCCTTCCATAACATAAATCTTTCTTATTAACCATAGCCCTTTCCACTCCCCCGTTAGTCTTAAGATGGAAGCTTAGAACTTCAAAAGAACATCACCCTCCTGAGTTTACAATTTGGTTTATGGGAATAAATAGAGTTGGAGAATTATTAATGGCTTTCATTTTTTTACCTTTTTTCACCAAAGGGCAACAGATTACAGAAACTTCCACAGGTAACAGCCTCCTTTATGGAAAGATTATTGATAAAGCTACCCAACAAGGGATTGGATTTGCCAGTATATCCGTGCTGCACCTTGAAGATTCATCCCTGGAAAAAGGCGTTTTATCTAAAGAAAATGGAAATTTTCAAATTAAACAATTGCCTTCGGGAAATTATATTTTGAAAATAAGTTTCCTGGGATATCAATCGTTATACCATCATTTTTCACTATCTGCCGACGATCAAAAATTGAACCTCGGAACCTTTTCCCTGAATAATTCAGCCTCCAGACTAAAAACGATAGATATTACGGCTACAAAGCCGACTTATACCATGGATCTGGATAAAAAAGTCTTTGATGTTTCTAAAAGTATTGAAGCCAAAGGGGGCAATGCGCTGGATATGTTAAGACATGTTCCGGGGATAGATGTGGATATAGACGGGAAAGTAACCTTAAGGAATGGAAGTCCGGTTATATACATTGATGGGAAACGCTCGTTGATAACGCTGGATGAAATCCCTGCTGAAAACATCGCAAAAATCGAAGTCATCACTAATCCTTCCGCACAATTTGATGCCTCCGGAATGTCAGGGATTTTAAATATTATATTGAAAAAAAACAGAAAGCCCGGAATAAACGGGAGGGTGAGCTTTACTGAAGAATTGCGGGGAAAATACAAAGGAGGTGCGAATTTAAATGTTTATCGAAAACCCTTCAATCTTTCTCTTAGCTATTACCTGAAACGCCGAACCAAGGAACCCTATAATGAAAGCCTGAACCGTCAAAACATCAAAAACAACCATCAGATTCAACAATTTTCACATCGCAGGCGGGGAGGCTTTTTTCAGACGGGGCAGATTGGAATTGATTTCTATCCGGATGAAGCCAATACCTTTTCCCTGACCGGAAGCCTGATAAAGGGTACGCCACAAAATAATAAAACGCTAAAAAGTGTCTATCTGAACAGTCAGGGTGATCCGGACTCATCCCGAAATAGAGAAACCTTCAACAAACAAATCTATCATTATTACGCTGCAGACTTTTTATATAAACATAATTTCGAAAAGAAAGGGCATGAAATAACCGCCGATCTTAATTTGAATACGTATTCAGAAGACCGGCTGGGAGATTATACGACCTACTTTAAAGACAGGAAAGGGAAACCCATACAGCCTGCAGCAAAGCAGACTACCGGAGGCTTTGGGCATGCTGCCTTTTTTACAGGGCAAATAGATTATACTAATCCAATTTCTCAACATGAGAAAATTCAGGCCGGACTGAAAACCACTCTGAATCATTATAAAAGTATTTACAACGTTTATGATTTGCATGAAAGAGATTCTGTTTTCAACCGGACGCTGTCCACAGATTACTCATTCACTGAAAAAATTTATGCTGCCTACTTACAGTTTTCAGGCTCTTTCAATCACTTCGGATATGAGTTGGGGCTCCGCACGGAAAGCTATGGTTATTCTGGAGCTTTACCCGCAGAAGGGCTGTATTTCAAACCCCAAAATGATAAGCCTGCTCTTTACCCCTCCCTTTTCATGGATTATCATTTCTCAGCCTCGGAACAACTACAATTAAACTACAGCCGGCGGGTAAACCGACCCGATTTTTTGCAACGGGTACCTTTTACAGACTATACCGACCCCCAAAACCTGAGTCGTGGAAATCCCGACCTCAAACCGGAATATACCCATTCCTTTGAACTGAATTACAACAGCCTATTCGGACAAAGCAACCTGCTGGTAAGCCTGTATTTTAAAAATATTAACCACCGTATTACCACCTATACCGAGCCTTTCCACCAGTCGCAGGATACCTTGATCACTTACGCCATCAATGCCCGATCAGATAACAACTTTGGAACAGAACTCACCTATCAGGGGGCTGTAACTTCCTGGTGGAACATAATTGCCGATGTTAACCTGTTTCATAATGCTTTAAAGGCATCAGTCAAATCACGCACTTTCTCCAACAGCCGTTTTAGTTGGTATGCTAAGATAAGTTCCAATATTAAACTGCCGGCAGATATCACGCTTCAGCTTTCGGGAAATTATCACAGCCCCATAGCTATTCCTCAAGGTACCCTGAGAGAATTCGGATATGCAGATGCTGCAGTAGAAAAGAAATTTTTCAAAGAAAAAAATATCAGTATTACCGTCACTTGTGCCCGTATATTTGACCATAAGAAGGCTTCCTTTTATTATATGCCCGGTCTGTTCTCTCAAAACAGTCTTTCGATAGTTAAGCCCTATCTCAAAATCAATCTGGCCTGGACTTTTGGGAATCCCAATTTACACCTCTTTAAAAAGGATAAAAATGAGCCAGACATTGGTTCGGGTGCAAATATCACTCCGCTTCCGGGAGAACAGGATTAAATTCAAAAGGCACTAGCCCTTTTTTAGTTTCCGTGCGTCTAAAGACTAAGTATGGAAACAAAGCGCTTGCGATACCTTTTTAGCCAATATTTGAATCAGTCTGCAAACCGGGAAGAAACCCAGGAACTGATGCACTTCCTGGCCGATCCTGATAATAAGGAAATTATTAAGAACCTGATAGATGATTATTGGGATAATTTTCATCCTGAACCATTTCAAGCTACATCAAATTCTGACGACTTATATGAAGGTATTGTTCAAAAACTTCCTGAAACCGACCGGCCTGTGCACAAGAAATTCAAAATATCACGATGGCCTGGCCTGGCGGCGGCAGCTTCCTTCTTGATTTTATTGAGTGTGGGCATCTATTTTTTGGTAAATAAAGATACCCGACATTCCGGACAACCCAAAATCAATCTTTCAAAAACAGATACACAAAATATTGCCGCCCCTTCTTCTTCACATGCCATACTGACTCTGGGTAATGGAACTCAAATCAATCTGGACAGCATACCAAACGGCTCACTCGGGCAACAGGGAAATTCAAATATCCAAAAACTTGCCAATGGCCGGATAGCCTATCAGAGTTCGGGTAACGGTAAACAAAAAGTTGTTTACAATACCTTATCTGTCCCCAGAGGGAGCAGGATTATGCACATAACTCTGGCCGATGGCAGCAAAGTATGGCTGAGTTCCGCCTCCTCCATTCGGTACCCCACCGCATTCATTGGCAAAAATAGAAAAGTAGAGATTACCGGGGAAGTCTATTTTGAGATAGCAGATAAGCCGGAACAACCTTTTAGAGTAACCACAGGGAAGATGCAGGTACAGGTGCTGGGCACACGTTTTAATATTAAAGCCTACCCGGAAGAAGCCACCATAAAAACCACCCTGTTACAAGGAAAAGTAAGGGTCAGTCAGGGATCCCAAAAACAGACCCTTATCCCGGGACAACAAGCCAGGATCAATAAGCAGGGACAAATTAAATTGGTTAAAAATGCCAACCTATCGGAAGTCATGGCCTGGAAAAACGGTTTTTTCAGTTTTCACCGGGCCGGTATTCAGGAGGTCATGCAGGAATTGGCCCGCTGGTATGATTTGGAGGTGCAGTACAAAGGAAACATCCCTACAGAAACATTTTCGGGGGAGATAGGGAAAAACCTTTCCTTACAGGATGTGCTCAACGTCTTAAAGAAAACCAGAGTAAAATATAAAATAGAAGGAAATAAAAAGGTACTTATCATGCCTTAAAAAAAGGTGATAAAAATGAATCCAAAAAAACCGGAAGTGCTGGAACACTTCCGGGAGGTCCGAAAATTTCGGATAAGGGTTTATAATCATCAACCAATTTGGAGTAAGCTGAATGAATTATTTTAACCCTCAGGCGATTCAGAATCGCCGTACAAACCATGTAAAGTTATGAAACAATTATCTAAATGGCTATTAACAATGAAGTTGACTGCTGTATTACTAACCTTTACCTTTCTGGAGGTAAGCGGACACGCCTTTTCACAACAGGTTTCTTATTCAGGGAAGAACGTATCCATGGAGACGGTCTTTTCTGCAATAAAAAGGCAAACCGGTTATGTTTTCTTCTACAGAAATAAAGATTTATCGCTGGCCAAACCGGTAACCATAAGGCTGAAAGGCGTCCCCCTGAATTCGGCATTGACCTCTATTTTTCAGGGACAACCGCTTGGATTTTCCATAGAAGGAAATACCATCGTTGTCTCTAAAAAAGGACAATCGGATATTGCTACCCCGGAAGTGCCTCTTCCTCCCCCTCCCCTTCATGGTAAAGTTACTGACGCAAATGGACATCCTATTGCAGGCGTAAGTATAAGGGTAAAAAACAGCAACAAGGGTACCATTACAAACGAGGATGGCGAGTTTACCTTAGATGTTTCTCCTAACAGCATACTGGTGGTATCCAGCATCGGATTTAAGCGTAAAGAGGTAAAGGTGGACGGTAATCAGGAAATAAATATCACCCTTCTACAAGCTCAATCAGAGTTAAACCAGTTGGTAGTTGTAGCCTATGGGACACAAAACAAAGCTTCATATACCGGTTCACTATCCACTCTTCAGCCCGAAACCTTCCGGGATGCCCCCAGAGAAAATGTACTTCAAAGCATGAAAGGCAATTTGCCGGGAGTAATGGTAGCCAGCGGTTCGGGAGAACCCAATTCCGTAGGAAATGTTTACATACGGGGGATTGGTTCTATTAATGCCAGCCGTGGACCACTGTATGTTGTGGATGGAGTTCCCTCTTCGGTTTCCATATCCGGACTCAGCCCGGATGATATTGAATCCTTAACCGTACTAAAAGATGCCGCAGCCACCTCAATCTATGGCTCAAGGGCTGCCAATGGAGTCATAATTA
>CAYRBD010000041.1:22076-27212 GCA_964422465.1 uncultured Chitinophagaceae bacterium | reverse complement strand
CAGAGGCCTTTACACCCAACATCAGTTCTTCTGCTGCATGGGGCATGCAATTGGGTTTACGGTATAAATTCTAAGAAACCGCAACACATAGCCTTTTGCAATTCGTAAAACTGTCGATTGTAATTGACAATTTATATCTATTTTTGTTGAATAGAATGGACAATTATGGAAATGCTGTTGCGATACCAAGATACTTTATTAAAAACAATAAAAAACGATTTCCGGAGATTTCTGCATGACGAAATCAACTGGAACCAACGGATGATAGGCATTAAAGGGCCACGTGGAGCGGGAAAAACCACCCTGATGCTTCAATATTTGAAATATGACCTCGGTATGCCCGAAAATGCTCTGTATGCAACTACTGACCACGTGTGGTTTTATACACACTCCCTGTTGGAAACAGCTGAGGATTGGTATCAATTGGGGGCAGAATATTGCTGATAGATGAAGTTCACAAATATCCGAAATGGTCAAGAGAGCTTAAAAATATCTACGATGGCTATCCAGACTTGAAGGTTATATTTTCCGCATCCTCCGCCTTAGATATTTATCGGGGAGAAGCGGATTTAAGCAGGAGAGTGATCAGTTATGCTTTACCGGGTATGTCATTTAGAGAATTTCTCACCTTTTCTTTCAACCTTCATTTTGCCCCTATTACGTTCGAAGATATAACCCAAAATGCCCGAAAACTAAGTATCAATATATCTAAACAATTTCAACCACTCCCCCTCTTTAAGCAATATTTACAGTATGGCTATCTACCTATTATTACAGAAGGGAAAGTAGAATATCCACAAAAATTGGAACAGATTATCAATACAGTTGTAGATGTAGATTTGGCGCATATTGCCTCCTATAATATGGGAACTTCCTATAAAATAAAAAAATTACTGGCTGTAATCGCCGAATCAGTTCCTTTCAAGCCTAACATTTCGGCGATAGCCCGAAAACTCGATTTAAGCAGAGACAGTGTATATCAGTACATTTACCAATTAGCCAACGCGCACTTGCTCAATATTTTATTGGTAGAAGGAATAGGAATTTCATCGCTACAAAAACCAGACAAACTTTATCTGGAGAATACAAACCTTGCTTTTTCTCTTACCCTCAACCCCGATATCGGCAACTTCAGAGAAACCTTTTTACTCAACCAACTAAAAAATGCAGGGCTAATAGTGACGATGCCCCGAGAGGGAGATTTTTTGATTAACTCTTTTTTTATAGAAGTCGGAGGTAAAAACAAAACTGCCGAACAGGTGAAGATGCATGATAAATATCTCATTGCCGCAGACAATATCGAAACCGCTACCGGAAGAAAGGTCCCCTTGTGGCTCTTTGGTTTTTTATATTAACGTAGAAGGTTCAGTAGCTCCAAATCGCCTGATTCTGTGAGATACCTGAGGCATTTAATTTTATGCCCTTGTACGGGTAAGGAAAAGTACAGAGTTAGACCTTATTCACCCATTTATTTGCCAAGCCCTTACTTTCTGGTTGGTTAATTTAACCCGAAAAATTCACCGCAAAATGAGAACTGCTTCAGTAAATAATTGATTATTATGATATTGAAGGAATAAATGGTCAAAATAGAATGGCCCAAATTGGGGCTATGAAAAATTTGTATTGCTTGGATTTATTTTGACGTCTTTTTCGTTACAAACCCTTTGCTGTACGGAAAGTACAGCTGTAGGGTTTGACGCCTCTAATCCGCCTAAAATAAATCTCATGAATTTTCCGGGTTAATACGCCCTGGCGAACAATACCCGTTCCTTAGAAGAGTTTCCGGTAAGGATACACTTGCCTTCCTCCTGTGGATTATCCAGCGGAATACAACGTATAGTAGCCTTGGTTAACGCTTTGATTTTTTGTTCTGTTTCTTCGGTGCCATCCCAATGTGCGGACACAAAGCCCCCCTTTTTATCCAGAACTTCCCGGAAGGACTCAAAATCATCTACAGAGGTAATATGTTCATCCCGGTAATGCCTGGCTTTTTCAAATAAATCCAATTGAATCTGGTCCAATAGAGCTAACAGTTTTTCGGGAAGTCCTTCCATGCTATAGGTTTCTTTTTCCGAACGGTCGCGGCGGCTTATTTCCACCTGCCGGTTTTCCATATCCCGGGGACCGATGGCCAGCCGAACAGGCACACCGCGCTTTTCATGCTCGGCAAATTTCCAACCCGGACGGGCCGTATCATCATCGTCATAAACAGCGCGAATACCCGCCTTTTTAAAAGCAGTCATCCATTGCTCTACTTCCCGGTTGATTTCTTCTTTTTGCGTATCATTTTTATAAATCGGCACGATCACTACCTGCACCGGCGCTATTTTAGGAGGCAGAACCAACCCTTTGTCATCGCCATGTGCCATCACCAATGCTCCGATCAGCCGGGTAGATACACCCCAGGAGGTAGCCCACACATATTGGAGTTTGTTTTCCTTATTCAGAAACTGAACGTCAAAGGCCCTGGCAAAATTTTGCCCGAGGAAATGGGAAGTTCCCGCCTGCAAAGCTTTTCCATCTTGCATGAGCGCCTCAATACAATAGGTTTCTATGGCGCCGGCAAAACGTTCGGCAGGTGATTTTACCCCCCTGATCACCGGTAAAGCCATAAAGTTTTCAGCAAAATCGGCATAAACTTCCAACATCTGACGCGCTTCTTTCACGGCCTCTTCTGAAGTAGCATGTGCGGTATGCCCTTCCTGCCATAAAAATTCAGCCGTCCGAAGAAAAAGACGGGTACGCATTTCCCAACGCACTACGTTGGCCCACTGGTTGATCTTCAACGGCAGGTCACGGTAAGATTTAATCCAGTTCTTATACGCATCCCAGATGATGGTTTCCGAGGTAGGCCGGATGATCAATTCCTCTTCCAGCCGGGCTTCCGGGTCCACAATGAGCTGCCCGGTACCGGGATCGCTTTTCAGCCGATAATGAGTAACCACCGCACATTCCTTGGCAAAACCTTCCACATGAGCCGCTTCTTTGTTGAGAAAACTTTTAGGAATAAACAAGGGGAAATAGGCATTCTGATGGCCTGTATCTTTAAACATCCTGTCTAAGGCCTCTTTCATGTTTTCCCACAAGGCGAACCCATGCGGCTTGATAATCATACACCCCCGCACAGGGGCATAATCGGCAAGTCCGCCTTTCAGGATTAAATCATTGTACCACTGGGAATAATCCTGTTCGCGGGGCGTAATTTGCTTACTCATCTGAAAATTTACCGTTTTTTTATGAAAATAGGCTTGAAATTTGCAAACCTACAATGAAAATCACAAACTTAACGGCCTATTTTTTTGTTGTAATGAATTAGAATACAGTCGGATAGGTTTTTAAAAATGAATATTTGATGAATGGTATTGTATATTTGCAAAAATATCGTACCTTCCAGCTAAATAAAAGGAAAAACCATGAAAATCTACTCTTTTATATTGCTCCTTGCGATGCTTGCCTTTGCAAGTTGCAGCACCACCTATCAGACTACTGATGCAGTCTATTATTCGCCGGCGGAAGACCAATCCGGTCTGGTAACCACCTCCGGAAATAACAATCGATACGCTGTCACCAATGATGGTGATGGAGGGAATTACGTCATCTATGATGACAATGGTTATGACAACAATGATTACATGGAAGGTTACAATGATGGCTATTACAGTCGCAGGTTCAACATGTTTGATCGGCCGGGTGGTTTATTTTCCTATAACTACTACATGATGAACAGCCCCTGGTATGGCAGCCCTTACTTGTGGAATAACTTTGCTTATAACAGTTTTGGCTGGTACAGCAGTCCCTATATGTGGTCTCCCGGTTTCCGTCTTGGGTTAAGTTGGGGCATGCCTTACGCATATGGAGGCTGGTACAATCGCTGGTATTCGCCTTTTTATTCTTACAGCCCCTTTTATGGAGGTTACGGAGGGTATTACCCGGGTTATTACTATGGCGGCGGCGGAAAATACATGAACGTAAGCCCCAGACCTGCTGTAAGCTACGGGCCCCGTCGTACAATGGGATCAAGAGCCGCCCATGCTACCAGTCAAAGGGTTTCAGAAACCTCCGGTTCCAATTCAGCGAATGCGCCCAGAAGGGTATTCAGAACCAATTCTGACGAAAGAAGCGTGCAGGGAACCAGTAACGCGCGGACAAGACGCTCTTTTAAACCGGAAAGTGGAGAAAGAACAACTACTCAAAATAGCAGTTCCAACAGGCGGGTAACCAACAGCACCAGAAGAAGGGTATTCAAATCGCGTTCCGATGAAAGGCCTACAAGTGTTGATCGCAATACGAGAACCAGGGTAACAAGACCTTCAACACAGCAGAGAACCTTTAGAAGAGAACAACCCAGGACTATTAACCGGCCAACCATCCGCCGTACAACTACGCCGACAAGAACCTACTCCTCTCCAAGTTCGAGTACGCGTAGCAGCAGTCCTGCAAGGACCTCAAGCCCGAGAAGACATTAATATTGATCGTTAAAAGAGAAGCCCTGTTTTGTATGAGAAAGAAAAAGATTTTGATTCTTATAATGGGAATGTTGTGCTTTCATTTCGCCTGGTCCCAGGATGAAAGCGATGCCCTGCGTTATAGTTTCTTAACACCGGGCGGCAGCGCACGCATGCAAGCCATTGGGGGAGCGGGCGTTTCATTGGGCGGTGAGCCCTCTATGATGGACCTGAACCCGGCCAGTATTGGCCTGTTTAAAAATAGTGATTTCTCTATTACCCCGGGATTAAAATTCGGCTCCAATACCGGTAACTACCTTGGCGAAAATGCATCAGACAATAAAAGCAACTTTTATATTCAACAGTTGTCCCTGGTCATCGCCTCCAACAACGAAAACCGGAACCCGGATTCCAAATGGAAGAACGTTACTTTTGGGCTGGGTTTAAATCGCCTGGCCAATTTTAATCAGAATATTTTTTATCAGGGCACCAATATTAATTCATCCTATTCTGATAATTACCTGATTACGTTGAATAACGGAAACTACACCAACAGCACGGCAGATGGGAATCAAATTGCACAAAACTTCCCTTACGGCCTGAGCCAGGCCTACCTGACCGGCCTGATAGCGCCGGTAGAGGATAATGGCAAATTCGTTGGATGGAACAGCCTTCCCGGCCAGATACTGGA
>CAYRBD010000041.1:3645-21976 GCA_964422465.1 uncultured Chitinophagaceae bacterium | reverse complement strand
TAGAGGATAATGGCAAATTCGTTGGATGGAACAGCCTTCCCGGCCAGATACTGGATGACGGAGGCAGCCTGCGACAATCCAATAGCATTTCTTCAAAAGGCGGACTGGACGAATTTACCCTTGCGGTAGCAGGGAATTATAACGATCGGTTGTTTATTGGCCTGGGGCTGAATGTCCCCTCAATAAGTTACAGCAGAACATCAAACTTTACAGAACAAAACGGCGACAAAAACAGCAATTCTGTTCTTGAAGATTATAATGTGGTGAATAAACTGCATACGGATGGAGTCGGCGTCAACGGAAAAGTCGGGGTAATCTATATTATTAATCCAAAGTTGAGAGCCGGGCTAACTTTCCATTCCCCTACCCTTTTTTCCATGCACGACCGATATACGACTACCATGACCACTCATACGACAGATCTCGGTACCCTGTCCTCTACCACCACGGATATTACAGATGGCTATCCCGGCGAATATGATTATTCGCTTACTACCCCCTGGCGCGTTGCCGGTGGCTTGTCTTACATTGTCGGGGCTAACGCGGAGGCTACGCATCATGGGTTTGTTACCCTGGATTATGAATTTGTCAATTATGGTGCTGCGCGTTTTCATTTTAACGGTTCCAACAGCACTGCAGATGACAAAGCCTTTGCAAATACGCTAAACCATTCCATTAAGAGCATGTACACAGGGGCTTCAAATGTCCGGCTGGGTGGAGAAATGAAGTTTAATATTTTTTCGGCCCGGGCAGGGGTTGCTTATATGGGAAGCCCCTATTCAAATCCGGACATTACCGGGAGCCAAATGCAATACAGCGCCGGAATCGGCATCAGAAGCCGGGGCTTTTATGCCGACCTGACGTATGTTTATACCCAAAAGGGAGACCGCTATAACCAGCCTTACCTGGTAGATGCCAATGACTTTGGGAGCAAATCACCAGAACCGGCTCTTATTAAAGGCAACATCAGCAACATCCTTTTAACCTTCGGGTTTAACTTATAGAAGAAATAAAAAAGGTTACCAATTATGGTAACCTTTTTTATTCTCTTTTTTAATGATCCTTTACTTCATTTTACTTGAACCATCCATTTGTGGTGTCCTTTTCAGGATTCATGGTAGGGTTCGTTGTGGATGTGTCCGTCTTTGATGGTTCCGGTATAACCTGATGAGAGGTTGTGTCTTCCTGTGTTGGTTCCGTTGTTGGCGGAAGAGTATCCGGTTGTGGTTGTTTAGGAATCGTGTCGGTAACCACCTGCGTGTTTTGATTTACCAGAGGAGCTTCATGTCCTGTACCGGCAAACGCGACAGTAGCAAAGAACATACCTGCTACCGCCACTGGAATAATCCGTTTCATAAGATAAAAAATTTAATTTTAAAAAATAAGGCTTCTACTCCTTAAAAGCAAAACCTATGCCAAAACCCTTACTGTTAAAGGGTTTTAACAGTGTCCTCTTTTAAGAAAGCCTCTTCAAAGTGAAACAGATTTAATGCTTTTGCACCTCTCTATTGCTATTCTACTTCAGGTAATTTAGTTTTATCTCCGGTGTAATATCCAACAACGTATGATACATAAGCAATGCAGTTTGTTCCACATCATACTTACTCACCATTTCCACGGTCGTATGCATATACCGAAGAGGAAGCGAAATAAGTGCGGATGGAATTCCTTCGCTGGAATAAGCAAAAGCGTCCGTATCGGTCCCCGTAACCCGGTTTGCCGCCTGCAACTGGTAAGGAATGTTGTTCTTATCAGCAGTTGCCCGCAAAGTTTTTAAAAGAAGATTATGAACAGCCGGCGCATAACTCAATACCGGGCCTTTGCCACAAGAATTATCGCCCTCAATGTGTTTATCAATCATAGGCGTAGTGGTATCATGAGACACGTCGGTTATAATAGCCAGGTTGGGTTGAATCCTGCGCGACATCATTTCAGCGCCTCTCAATCCCACTTCTTCCTGTACGGCATTGACAATGTATAGAGTGTAAGGTAATTTCTTTTTATTTTCCTTTAATAAACGAGCCACCTGGGCGATCATAAAGCCTCCAATCCGGTTGTCCAGTGCGCGACATATTATGCGGTCGTTAGCCAGTTCATCATAGCCATCCTGAAAAGTGGCTACACAACCTATGTGAATCCCCAACTTTTCTACTTCTTCTTTTGAGGTAGCGCCGCAATCAAGGAAAATATTTTCCAGTTTGGGTTGTGGTTCTTTTTCTCCTACGGCATGTTTACGGGTATGGATTGCGGGCCACCCAAACACCGCCTTCACAGGACCCTTTTCCGTATGGATATTAACCCGCATTGAAGGGGCAATTTGATGATCTGATCCCCCATTACGAGTTACATAGATCAAGCCCTCGGGAGTAATATAATTAACAAACCAGGAGATTTCATCTGCATGAGCTTCTATAACCACTTTAAATGGCTTACCCGGATTAAGGATTCCCGCTACTGATCCATAAGGATCTATAAGCCGATCATCTATATAAGGCTTTATATGATCCATCCACAACTTCTGACCTTCGCTTTCAAAGCCGGTAGGAGATGGATTATTAAGATAGGTCTCAAGAAATTTTTGGGAGTGATCTGTAAAAACCGATAAGGTATTCTTTTTCTTAACAGGCATAGATTTAATTGTTGATTTTTAATTTTTAATTAATAACTTCTGAATTGTAAAGATACAATTATATCCTGATAGAACATAAAGCTACCAATATAGGTTGGAGCATCATCATTCCATCTACGGCAGCAAGATAAAATAAATCGGTATGGTTTTTTTTAGAATAATCTATCACGAAATAAGTAACAAGTACGGAAGCAACCATCGCATTGAAATGCATAAAACGACCGGTACTTCTAAACTGCCAAAAAGAAATACCTACATACAAAACCAACAACACATTCACCAGCCAGTAAGACCACTTTCTTCCTATACTTACAGGAACAGTATGTATGCCCTCTTTCCTGTCGCTTACCACATCCCGGATATCAAACGCCAGACAAAGAATAAAAATAAAAACAAAACGCTGTACAAAAACCAGTTCGAAGTTCTTAGTTACCTTTGTTAAGGTAATCATGGGAAACCACACTGTAATTAAGGTCCATACGTAGGAGAGCGTTACAATCTTCAGCAAACCAAAATCCTTCAATCTTTTTTTATGTTTAAAAGGCAAAAACGGGAAGCTATATAAGATGGTGATTATTGCAATGATCCCCAAAACAATAAAATTCTTTGGCTTTAAACCGGTTAAGCCAACAATTAATCCAATTGCTCCAATAAGATTAAAAACCAAATGTATTTCCTTATGTTGTATCGACCAGAAAAAACGATCGGAAGTAACATTAGCCGTCCTTTTAATATAATAATGAATATTATATTGCCCTAAAGTAGCCGAGAACACAACCAGGTAAAAAGAAAAAGAATTAAAAGGCAACCCCAGCAAAAGGCTGGTCTCCATACATAAAGCAACGGTACAGAGCGAAATAAACACGGCGCCATAAATGAAGGTTTTAAAAACCGATTTCATGGGGTAAAAATAATATTTAATTGCTGAAAGCGAAGCGGCCAAACGCTTTATTTCCTTAATAGGAGAAACTCTCCTATTTTTGCAGCCTATGGCACTATCAAAGAATTACAATCCTGCAGACACAGAGGAAAAATGGTATCGGCATTGGCAAGATAAAGGTTATTTTCATTCTGAACCGGACGACCGGAAACCTTACACCATTGTTATCCCCCCGCCAAACGTTACCGGGGTGTTGCACATGGGCCATACCCTGAATGAGACCATCCAGGATATTCTTATCCGGCATGCCCGCATGAACGGCAAAAATGCCTGCTGGGTACCGGGTTCCGACCACGCTTCCATTGCGACAGAAGCAAAAGTGGTAGCCCTGTTGAAAGAAAAAGGAATTCTCAAGCAGGACCTAAGCAGAGCTGAATTTCTAAAACACGCTTTTGAATGGAAGGATAAATATGGCGGAATCATCTATCAACAAATGAAAAAACTTGGCTGCACCTGCGACTGGGAACGGGTGTCTTTCACAATGGATGATCATTATTATAAGGCTGTAGTTAAAACTTTTGTGACACTCTATAATAAAGGCTTGATATACAGGGGCGCTCGCATGATTCACTGGGATCCGGAAGCCTTGACCGCCCTCAGTGATGAAGAAGTAGAATACCGCGAGGTCCAATCCAAATTGTATTACCTTCAATATCCGATAGAAGGTACTGATCAACATATAACCATTGCCACTACACGTCCGGAAACTATTTTAGGAGATACGGCTGTTTGTGTCAACCCCAATGACCCGCGTTTCAAGAAGCTGATAGGGAAAAAAGCGCTGGTACCTTTGATCAACCGGCCTGTCCCTATTATTTCGGATGATTACGTAGATATGGATTTTGGTACGGGCTGTTTGAAAATTACCCCTGCCCATGACATCAACGACTATAATATCGGTCTGAAACACGGGCTGGAAACCATTGACATTTTAAACCCCAATGGCACCCTTAGCGAAGCCGCTCAATTGTACATAGGAGAAGATCGTTTCGTGGTTCGTAAAAAGATCATAGAAGAATTAAAAGAAAAAGGATTTTTTGTAAAAGAAGAAGATATCGTTAATAAAAACGGATTCTCACAACGAACCGATGCTGTAGTAGAGCCACGGATTTCAACCCAATGGTTCTTGAAAATGAAAGCAATGGCAGGGGCTGCCCTTGAAGCGGTAGAAAAGGAAACGATCAAGTTTCATCCGGAGGGTCGCTTTATCAATACCTATCGGCACTGGCTGGAAAACATCAAAGACTGGTGCATCTCCCGCCAACTCTGGTGGGGGCAACGAATTCCGGCATGGTATGATGACAATGGAAACGTTTATGTGGCTGAAACGAAGGAAGAAGCGATTGAGCAGTTGGCAGTTGGCAGTCAGCGGGAAATACAATTAAAGCAGGATGAGGATGTTCTGGATACCTGGTTTTCTTCCTGGTTATGGCCAATGGAAGTATTCAATGGAATTACGCAGCCGGACAATGCAGATTTTAAATATTATTATCCTACTCAAACACTGGTAACGGGTCAGGATATTATCTTTTTCTGGGTGGCCCGCATGATCATGGCCGGAATGGAGTTCAAACAGCAGAAGCCTTTTGAAGATGTATATTTCACCGGGATGGTCCGCGATAAAAAGGGCCGGAAGATGAGCAAATCTCTGGGAAACTCTCCTGATCTTTTAAAACTCATTGATCAATTTGGCGCCGATGCTGTTCGGTTTGGCATCATGATCGCTTCTCCGGCAGGAAATGATCTGCTTTTCGATGAAAAATCGCTGGAACAAGGCCGCAATTTTTGCAATAAAATGTGGAATGCCCTCAAGCTGACCAAACTCTGGAAAACTGAAGACAATAGCCTCAATGCTTCCGGGCAATTTGCCATCAACTGGTTTGAAAATAAACTGGCTGAAACACAAGCCCAGATTCAAGATCATATCGAAAGTTATCACCTGAGTGAAGCCTTGAAAATGTTGTATTCTCTTATTTGGAATGACTTCTGCAGTTGGTATCTGGAATGGATCAAACCACTGCCCGGCGAAACCATCAACAATACAGTTTACAATAAAACACAGGAATTTTTCGAACAACTGTTAACCCTGTTGCATCCCTTTATGCCTTTTGTAACGGAAGAAATTTTTCACCAGCTAAATAATCGTGCAGAGGGAGAAGATTTAATTGTTCAACAAACAAAGCCGGCAGCAGCCGTTGATAAAAAACCACTGGAACTGGGTGAACTTGCAAGGAAAACCATTACCGCGATCCGGGATACCCGGAACAAAAATGGAATTAAAAACAAAGATGCTATTCACATTCACATCCAGACCGCACAGAAAAAAGATTATAACGCTTTTGAAACAATACTAAAGAGGCAGGGCAACATAGATTCCCTCAAATTCACCGGACAACCTATTGAAAACTGTATCGCAGTTCTTGTAGATAAAGATACCCTATATATTGAGGTTCCGGAAAATCTCAACTCCTCAGGGCAAAAAGATAAACTGCTAAAAGACCTGGCCCATCAGGAAAAGTTTCTTTCTTCAGTAAACAGAAAACTGTCCAATGAAAAATTTGTACACAACGCCAGGCCCGAACTGGTAGCGCGCGAACGCCAAAAGCAGGCAGATGCAGAAGCAAGGATAAAAGCCCTTAGAGAAAATCTGGAACACATGGAGTAAGTTTTCTGGTTATGTTTGTCGGCTCAGAGTATGATCCTGAAGTTGTCTAAAAAGTATTCCATTGCGAACGTAGTGAAGCAATTTTATACTGTAAACAGATGTTTATCAAATAGATTGCTTCAGTCGTACCTCTTTCGCAATGGCGCAATTTCAACTTTCTGACCTATTAAAAACAACAACAGCCCCAGAAAAATACCGAGTGTAACCCAAAACAGCGCTGGAGAAAAGAAAGGAGTATATACCGAAATATAGCCATAAAAAGATTGGGCAAATAAAAGTACTTCACTCAAAAGTACAGCTATCACAAATAATACAAACCCGGTTTTGGCCAGTGACCGTGACTTTATATGAAGCCGGCCTCGTGCCAAAAGGAATCCAATAAGAAAAAAACTGATAAAACATAAAAAAACCAGGTGTAGGAATCCGATAATAAGCGGACGGAAGGAAAAAGTAAAAGAAGCCAGCGAAGGCACAAGTAGCCCAAACTGTAAAGCTATTTTTAGAAAATAAGCGGCTGTCGCAATTTTCCATAAAAGGTCCGTTTCTCTTGGAATAATCGAAGGAATCACGCGGTATCCTTTATAGACAATCAGAAACAAAATAATACCGGCAATAAAATGCGTAACCACGGCAAAAGCAGATAATACCCTAATCCAGGCATACGGATAAAAACCAATTACAGAGAGAAAATATTCCGGTATAACCCCCACAAACAACAACACAAACACGACCCTCATTCTTCCTGAAGAAGGATATAATCTTTTCTTATACAACCAGGAAAGTAGCAAGGCAAATACCGCAAAAGTAAACCAGCCGTTGTACTGAAAATGTAAATACCAATACAGGATGCCTCTCATTATCATCGGACGACCGGTCAGCGTGATGGTATAATATCCCAGCAGGAAAGGTGCTATCGTTGACAAAACAAACAAGATCAAAGCCCCATGAATAAACCATTTTATTTCAGCGGGAACCTTTACCGTTTTATAATCCCTCCAGAAGTAAATGATAAACACATAAAAAACAAAAATAAAAAGGAAAATAAACAAGACAGAATACAAGCCATACCCCTGGAACAGGCAGGTTACCAGCATCCCGATAGAAGCGATTTCGAGTAAAATAAACAAAACCCGGTAGGCAAAACGGGCTTTCGTCTGCTCCGGCAACATATAAGTAACCATGCAGGAAAACAAGGTAAGACTGACCCATCCACAGAATACAAAATTGGAATGCGCATGTAACAAATATGTCTGGTTGGCAAAACGAAGCGGGAAAACCATTTTATACCGCATCAACAACCCAATAAAAGCAGCAATTAAAAAGTTGAGAATACACCAGATGGAGAAATTGCGAGGCAGGCTTTTATGCATAGCGCAGGGGTTTTAATGCAACAGTCCTTAAAATTAAATCATCCCTTGATTTGATGCTAATTTATGGTTATTTTGAAAAAATATAAAATTTTATACTTAAACGCCTTGTATTATAAGATTTAATGTTTATTTTTGAACTTAACTACAAAATCTACTCTATGAAAAAATTAATTGTATTGGGAATTTGCGCAGGTCTTTTTGCTGCCTGTGGCGGGGGGCAATCCGGTAATCAAAATTCATCTTCTGCCACCAACGATGCCACCAATGAGACTGCGGCAACCACAAAAGCAGACTCCATTGCCAAGTATGACCCACACCGTGGGGAGGGAAAATTTAAAGATGTGGAAGTAGGACCCTTCAATGCAGAACTTGCTCAAAAGGGAGAATCTATCTACAACCTCAAATGTCAGGCTTGTCACAAACTTTCTGATGAAAGGCTGGTTGGTCCCGGCTGGGAAGGGATTACAAAGAAACATAATGTGGATTGGATACTCAATTTCCTGACAAACACAGATGCCATGCTGGATCAGGATCCCGAATTACAAAAACAGATTGAGATTTGTATGGTCAGGATGCCCGATCAAAACCTTACAGATAATGATGCCAAAGCCATTTACGAGTTTATGCGTGAAAACGATGGCGCCAAATAAGGAACTCTTTTGAAATTATTACTGCTGCTCTTTCTAAATCTTTAAAGAGTATAAAGGATGAAAAAGAACATCAGCCTTTTGATGGCAATTACTGCCGTATTTCTGACCTTTTCATGCCAACAGCAAGGAAACAAAACCAGTTACAAGAATGATCCTCTGGCATTGGGTAGCCCAAAGTCTGTTGTAACTACCACCCCCGATACGGTTAAAACTCCCCGCGGTCCTCTGGCTTATGGGCTGCAGGTCCCCAAACTAAGTGATAAGGATACTGTAGATGTGAAAATAGATGTTACTCACCAGTCTTTCCACGTAACGAGAGATGTTTCCTTCGTAGCCTGGGAATTTGGCGGTTCAGTTCCAGGACCCACCCTGAGATTACGTGTAGGCCAAACGGTCCGTTTTTCTATGACCAACCGTTCCAATGAAGTTATGGATAGCGTGGGCATGACCATGCGAGGGCAGTCCATGCATACAGAGGGAGGGCATCATCTTGATTCAGCAGCAGGGCCCATGCCACATTCAATAGATTTTCATGCTGCCATGATCGATCCGGGCGACAAGTATCGAACCATTTATCCGGGAGAAACAATTCACTTTACCTGGACTGCCAACTATCCGGGTGTTTTCATGTATCACTGCGGCACACCCATGGTACTGATGCACATGATTTATGGGATGATCGGGATGGTAATCGTGGATCCAAAAGGCGGTTTCCCAGACAAAGTAGATACTTCATTCGTCCTGGTACAAAATGAATTTTATCTTAAAAAGAAAGGGAATTTTTACATAGGCGATACTACTGCAGCCCAATTGAAACAGCCTACTTATGTCACTTTTAACGGCAAACCCGCTCAATATGTACTGAAGCCTATCAAAGTAAAGGCCGGGGAAAGAATCCGGATTTATTTCTTGAATGCAGGCCCCAATAACGCTACCGGATTTCATGTTTTAGGTACCATTTTTGACAAAGTATGGCTGGATGGGAATCCCTACAATGAGTTGCACGGGATGCAGGCGGTTTATCTGGGGCCAGCCAATGGAGCAATTATCGATTTTGTATTGCCGGAAAAAGGGAAATATCCATTTGTGGATCACTCTTATGCAGATGCGGAAATAGGCGCTGTGGGGTCTTTCAGAGCGGAATAGCACGGGCAGCGAGGCACTTGTTTAAGGGCGAACGATATAGAGTTGCATTGTTCCAATGTTCCAGTGTTATAGTATTTCTGGAACTACTCTGGAACTACTTTGAAACTACTCCCCTCTCTTTTCGCGAATCTTTCTGTATATCCGTATTGCAATCACCAGGATAAAAGCCAGTAAGATCAATGCTATCAGGCCTTTTACCATATTCAGGCTGCTTTTCAGGACAACCAGGAACACGATGGCAAAAAGAAACAGTGTAGCCACTTCATTCCATATTCTCAATTGACTGGAAGTATATTTGAAAATTCCCTTTTTTTGCCGGAGATAAATGCGATGCAGGGAAAAATGATAAAGATAAAGTCCGAGGACAAAAGCCAATTTTGTCCAAAGCCAGCCGGGGATGTTTCCCTGTACATACAGGATGGCTACCCAGGGTCCGAAAATCAGGGTTAAAATAGCAGAAGGCCAGGTAATTCCCAGCCACAAGCGCCTGATCATCAGGTTATACTGCTGATGCAAGATAGCGCGTTCCGGCTCCTCCATGTCTTGCGCTTCCCGGTTATAAATAAAGAGACGAACAACATAAAACAACCCTGAAAACCAGGTTACAATAAAGATAATATGAAGAGCCAGAATAAAATTAAACATGAAGAGTGGTCAATTTTCGATGTAACTCAAGCACTTGCGGGATGACGGCTCTTTGTTCATCGTTGTAAATGACATAATCACAAAGGCGCATCTTCACTTCTTCGTTAATTTGGTTTCTCATTCGTTTTTGAACCTCTTCCTTAGAAACATTATCCCGTTTCATCGTGCGGTGCAAACGTAAAGTGACCGGCGCATACACACCGATCACTTTATCTACATAATGAAAAGCATTACTCTCAAACAACAAGGCAGCCTCTTTCAACACATAGGGGGCTTTTTGTTCTTTTGCCCAGGCAATGGAAGCCTGAACAGTAGCCGGATGGACAATTGAATTTAATTTATCCAACTTTTCCCGCTCTCTAAAAACATGGCTGGCTATAAAGTTTCGGTCTAATTTTCCTTCTGAATCGTAGGCCCCGGCGCCCAAAAGTTCACTAATTTTTGAAACCACCAACTCATCTTCCTGCATAATCCTTTTTGCTTCCTCATCGGCGTAAAACACAGGAATTCCCAGAGTTTGGAATATCTTACAAACGGTTGTCTTCCCCGATCCGATTCCCCCGGTTATGCCAACTATATGCATTATTTTTTCCCTACTGCAAGCGCCTCTTTTCTTTTTTCCAGTCCTTTGGTAAATTCCATACTAATCGCTGATCGCTCAATGGTCATGTAGGAACCGGGACTCACTTCCAGTTGCAGGGTATCATCTTCATTAATTTTATTAATACGACCGTGGATACCGGCAATAGTAACAATGCGATCGCCTTTTTGAATACTCTTGTTAAACTCCTTCTGCTGTTTGGCTTTCTTAGATTGTGGACGAATCATAAACAACCACATAATCACCAGCATGGCGGCGATAAATAACAAAGACATTCCGCCTCCGCCTCCGCCTTCACCAGACGGGGCCATCAATATAGGCGCATGCAAACTCATTTCATTCAAATACATCATGTTGGGTTCCTGTTTAAAATTTAGAATTATGGATAAGGGGCAAAAATAACCAATTTAATATATTATTTCCGGGCCCTTTCGGTTTTATTCAATTTATCACTTTTTTTCAAGTCTTTCAGTATGTTATCAAGTACACCGTTAACAAACTGGCCACTCTGGGGAGTGCTGTACATCTTTGCCAGGTCAATGTACTCATTGATGGTCACCTTCGGTGGGATGGAGGGAAAATAAAGAAATTCACTAATCCCCATATTAAGAAGCAACATATCTATAATAGCCACCCGGTCCGGATCCCAGTTCTGAAGCCGGGGCTGGATCCATTTAAGGCAAATCTCCTTCTTTTCAATAACCGTACGAACTAATTCCGTTGCATATTCCCTTTTTTCCCGGCTAACCAATTGCCGGAAATTGAAGGAAGTGGGTTTTTGGAGATAGTTTCCCACCAACATCTGCATCATCTTTTTATCATCCTGCCACTGAAGATAAAGGTCCCCCATATACTGGTCAAAATCCTCATCTTCCATAAAAAGCGAATTAAAAAGATACAGCAGGATATTTTTGTCCTGAGAAAGATCATCCTCTTGTGTCTGCTGTGTATATTCCTTATAAGCAGCCGTATCCTGTAGGCGGTGAAACAAATTTTTGATAAGGTCTTTATCAGAACGGCTGGCCAGATGTCCTTCTTTTACCTGCCACTGAAAACCTTCATTACCCAGCAGTTGCGAAACAAAACGGTTGTTTACAATCCGGGTACTAACGTGCAAATCTTCTTCAGAACGAAGATACCTGGCAGCCCGTTGTCTTGCATCCACATCTGCATACCTGGCCACCTCGCATAAGGTATAAAGAAGATGAATAAATACTCGACTGCTTTGATTCATTTGCTGAAGCACCTGACGCTGTGCTTCCTGAAGATTATCTTCTGTGTTTCTGCCCGTAGAATCCTGCAAGGCGCTCAAAGAATAGAGCACCTGCATCACTTTCACCCGGATATTACGTCTGCTGATCATTACTACAATAAAAAATTGAAAGAACGTTTTTTTTAAACCGCGCAAAGGTAGGAAAAGACCTGATACCTTCCCGATAATTTTTTATTATTGGATGGTTTCAATGTTTCAGTGTTTCATACGTAAACTATTCCGCAACTATTCTGGAACTATTCTGGAACTACCCTGCAACTATTCTGAAACCACCCTGCAACTATTCCGCAACTATGCAGACTGCAATATTGACATACCTGCCTCTTGAATTTAATCCCAAGGCCTGCCACTCCCTGTAAAAATGGCTTATTTATCCCTACTTTCTCAAATGGCACAATTCTCGTGTAAGAAGAATTCACTGATAATTTTTTTCAAATTATTAATTAATCAAAAAAACACACATCAATGGCAAACAAGTTAAGCATCAAGCCTTTGTCCGACCGGGTTATTGTTAAACCCGCCGAGGCGGAAGAAAAAACCAAGGGAGGTATCATTATTCCTGATACAGCCAAGGAAAAACCTCAAAAGGGTACAGTAGTAGCTGCCGGTCCCGGCAAGAAAGACGAACCGGTAACCGTTGCTGTTGGCGACACTGTTTTATACGGTAAATACGCAGGTACTGATATCAACTTTGAAGGAGAAGATTATCTTATCATGCGGGAATCAGATATCCTCGCAATACTATAAGCCGTTTATTAATCGGCCCAATGAAATCTTATTTTTAGAATTAAATCATTATTAAAATTAAATTGAACTATGGCAAAGCAATTGTTTTTCAATGTTGAAGCTCGTAACAAAATGAAAGAAGGGGTGGATGCCTTGAGTAATGCTGTAAAAGTAACGTTAGGTCCCAAAGGACGTAATGTAGTACTGGAAAAGAAATATGGCGCTCCTACTATTACAAAAGATGGGGTAACCGTAGCAAAAGAAATTGAGCTGGAAGACCCCATCAAAAACATGGGCGCTCAAATGGTTAAAGAAGTAGCCTCCAAAACGGCTGATATTGCCGGAGACGGAACCACAACCGCTACTGTTCTGGCACAGGCCATCATAGCTGAAGGTCTTAAAAACGTAGCTGCCGGCGCTAACCCAATGGACTTAAAAAGAGGTATTGATAAGGCCGTAAAAGCCATTGTTGGCGACCTCCAGAAACAATCCCAAACTGTGGGAACCAGTACCGACAAGATCAAGCAGGTGGCTTCCATCTCTGCGAATAACGATGATGAAATTGGTGCTTTGATTGCAGAAGCCATGCAAAAAGTAACCAAAGACGGTGTGATCACGGTAGAAGAGGCCAAGGGTACAGATACGTATGTGGATGTAGTTGAAGGAATGCAGTTCGATCGAGGTTACCTTTCTCCTTACTTCGTAACCGACAGCGAAAAAATGCAGGCGGTATTAGAGAATCCTTACGTGCTCATTTTCGATAAAAAGATCAGCACCATGAAGGATATTCTCCATATCCTGGAGAAAGTGGCTCAGCAGGGCGCTCCTCTGTTAATCATTTCTGAAGACCTGGAAGGAGAAGCGCTGGCTACGCTGGTAGTTAACAAACTACGGGGCACCCTGAAAGTGTGTGCTGTGAAGGCTCCCGGATTTGGCGACCGACGTAAAGAAATGTTGCAGGACATCGCTGTCTTGACCGGAGGCACCGTAATCAGTGAAGATCAAGGCTACAAGTTGGAAAATGTAGAGCTGGATCAACTGGGTAAAGCAGAATCCATCACCTTAGACAAAGACAACACCACCATTGTTGACGGCAAAGGAAAGAAAAGTGACATTCAGGCCCGTATCAACCAGATCAAAGCACAGATTGAAACCACTACTTCTGACTACGACAGAGAAAAATTACAGGAACGCCTGGCTAAATTAAGCGGTGGCGTAGCTGTACTCTATGTGGGCGCTGCTACCGAAGTAGAGATGAAAGAAAAGAAAGACCGCGTAGATGATGCCCTTCATGCTACACGTGCTGCTGTAGAAGAAGGTATCGTTGCAGGAGGCGGAACCGCTCTGATCCGCACCATTGGCAGTCTCGAAAAGCTGGAAGGAGAAAACAATGACGAGAACACCGGAATCAAAATCGTTACCCGCGCCATTGAAGAACCACTTCGCCAGATTGCCGAAAATGCCGGACTGGAAGGTTCCATCGTGGTACAGAAAGTAAAAGATGGTAAGGGAGATTTTGGTTTCAATGCCCGCACGGAGACTTATGAGAAACTGTTCTCCATCGGGGTTATTGATCCGACAAAAGTTACCCGTATTGCCCTGGAAAATTCAGCTTCTATCGCAGGTATGGTACTTACTACCGAATGCGTAATAGCCGACAAACCCGAGGAAAATCCTGCTCCCGCTGCTCCTGCCGGTGCCCCCGGAATGGGCGGAATGGGAATGTAATTTTCCTGCAAATATTAAATTCAAAAAAAGCCTTTCAATATTGGAAGGCTTTTTTTATTGAGATCAATCATCCGCATCTTCCCAATCCCAAAACTTAGAATAACCAACCGGAGGCTTCCATCCATAATCGGGTTCATAATAATTCCACAGCAGTTTGGAAACATCCCGGGCCAATTGCCAAGCCTCATTATCAGCGCTCCAACGCTGATCTTTGTTGCGTTTGGTGGCGATGTAAAATACATAATCTCCATGTGGGGCATTTACCATCACCAGTTCAGAACGGGAGGCATTCACCATCCCTTGTTTGGAAGCGGTTTGAATATAAGGGGGAATTTGAGAAAGCGCATAATCATCCCAATAAATATGGGTCATATCCCGGTATATTCTTTCACAGGCAGCAGGCGTTAAAATTTTCTCCTCTCTAATAGAAGTTAAAAGATGTGCCATCTCACGAGGCGTTGTTTGTCCCCAACCATACTCCTTTCGTTCCTTCTCCCGGCCGGGTGTACGTGAATTGAGCCGGGTATCCTTATAGCCGTGATCCGCCAGCCAGGCATTGATGGCTTCTCCGCCGCCGGCCAGTTTTTCACACCAGACGGCAGCCGTATTATCACTTCTGGAAATCATTAAGGTAACCGCCTTACTCAGGTCAATTTTGACACTGTCTTTAAAATATTGCATGAGCCCCGAACCACCTCGCGCCATAGAATCCCGGTATAGCAAAGGTTGATGATAATTTAACTGCCCCTCCTCAATCTTTTTAAACAGTCCTACCAGAATAGGCACTTTTATTATACTGGCTGTAGGGAAAAGCGTGTCTGCATTTACTTCCGCTTCTTTCCAATCCTTCAGATTGAGGACATAAACCCCTGCCGTGCCATGAAATGAATCCAATAACTTTTCGAGCTTTTTCGTTAGTTTTTTATCTTTACGATATTGAGCAGAAGCCTGAAAAGCAGAGAACATTCCTGAAAATAAAAGGGTCCACATGAGCAATTCTTTTTTCATTGCATGGTTTTTGTTATGAAAAGGACAGGAAAGGTATTATTTTATTTTTAAAAGAGATAAAAACACCCTGGTGAATTTAAATACTTTGTATATTTAGGCATTCAAAGTCAAAATTGCTTCAATATGAGAAAAAATATGCTGGTTGTCGTAGTTCTCTTAGCAGGGTTATCGCTTACCTCCTGCGTTGCTACGAAAAAATATGTCAATGCCAAGTTGCACATCAGTTCTCTTAGAGCAGACAGTATGCGGCTCTCCCGCTCTCTGGCTTCCAGTCAGAATGACAACCGAAGACTTCATCAAAATGTGGACTCTTTAAATAATCGGATGTCGCAACTTATTGAAGCAGCCAAATCTCAGATAGCCGATCAAAAAAGTAAAATCAGCAGTTCACAACAACAGATTGCAGAGCAGCAAAAAAAATTAGCCGACCTTCAGGCCATCCTGGAAAAACAGCGGGAAGTAACCGAACGACTGCATAAATCCATTTCCAATGCTCTGATGGGCTTTAAATCAGATGAGTTGTCCGTTTCCGTAAAAAATGGAAAGGTATATGTTTCTTTACAGGAAAAATTATTATTCAAATCCGGCAGCGCCCGGGTAGATCCCCGCGGCAAGGAAGCACTGGCTAAAGTTGCCAACGTACTTAATACCAACCCTGACATCCAGATAGATGTTGAAGGACATACCGATTCCATCCCGATTCGTGGTCATTTTCAGGATAATTGGGCGCTTAGTCTGGCCAGAGCAGCTTCGGTCGTAAGAATACTGACGAAGGATTATGACGTGAATCCCACACGTGTTACCGCTTCCGGCCACAGCAAGTATGAGCCGGTAGATACCAATTCTACTGAAGAAGGACGGGCTCACAACCGGCGGACAGACATTATTCTTTCGCCCAACCTGGACGAATTGTACCAACTCATTAACCAAAATACGGTGTCAGATACCAATTCTTAAAAAGTCAGCGAGCACTCGTTTTCAGTTGCTGTTTATCAGAAAGTATTTCTTCCCGCGTCCATTTAATCTTTTCTTCAAAAGAGGCTTCCCGAACGGGGCAGTCCAGAATCTGGCAATAAGGGCAACTTAATGGCGGGGTGCAGGGGTCTGTATGAATAAAGCACTCAACATCTCTTTTGGGAAAATGGTCGTTAAGTACCTGCTCTATGTCTTTTACCTCGCGATGAACTTCCCTCAGTTCATAATAATAAGGCAAAGTTACATGGCAGTCAATATGCAGGTTGTTTCCAAACTGCTGGATTCGAAGGTTGTGCACATCAATCCATTGCGGTTTTCTGTTTTCATTGAAGATAGAAACAATCTTATCCACTACTTCCACATCCGTCTCATCCATCAGTCCCGATACGGATTTTCTGAGCAGGGTATATCCTTTAAAAATAATAAATATCCCAAGAATCAGGGAAACCAAAGGGTCCAGCCAATGCCATCCGGTAATTCCTATTAAAACCAGGGCCACAATAATTCCGAGGCTGGACCAGGCATCCGTCAAAATATGTTGTCCATTACCACTCAGGGTAATAGAAGGCAGTTTTTTTCCGGATCTTATCAAAAATAAACCCAGTAAAAGATTGGCAATTCCCGTAGCAACTATAAGGAAAATACCCCTATGCAAGTCATTTAGAGGACGGGGCGTGATAAAATAATCGATGGCCTTGTAAATAATAAAAACTCCTGCAATAGAAATCATGGCTCCTTCAAAGCCAATAGAAAAAAATTCAACTTTTCCGTGTCCGTAAGGGTGATTGATATCTCTCGGTTTGGAAGCCAGGTAAATACTATAACAGGCAAATCCGCCGGCAATTACGTTGATAATAGATTCCAGCGCATCCGAAAGTACGGCCACCGAACCGGTCATAAAGTAGGCCGTAAATTTCCCTGCCATGATCACAAAACTAACGATCAGAGAAATGAGGATAAAACGAAATTCTTTCTTTCCCACGATGAACCGGTTAATTATTTTTTTCTAAACAAGAATCCCCGCTATTGTTGCAGACATATAGGAAGCAAGGGTACCACAAATAAGGGCTTTAAATCCCAGCCGGGCCAAATCCGTTCGCCGGGAAGGTTCCAACTCCCCGATTCCTCCCACCTGAATAGCAATGGAACTGAAATTAGCAAAGCCACACAGGGCAAAGCTAACAATTATCATTGTCCGCGGATCCAGGGTATCCTTAATCTGAGATAAATCCATATAGGCTACAAACTCATTGATCACCATTTTAGTCCCCAGCAGCGCGCCGGCAGCCTGTGCTTCATGCCCGGGCACGCCCATCGCTCTCGCCATCAAAGAAAAAATACTTCCCAGTATCTGATTCATATTCAGAGTACTCAAATCAATACCTACAAAATCCAATGACATCCCCAGCCCCGCAAGAAAATGGCCTATGCCTCCTAATAACCAGTCAGCCAACGCAATCAGGGCAATAAAACCAATCAGCATGGCGGTAACATTCAGGCCTATTCGTAAACCATCGCTGGCGCCATGCGAAATAGCATCCAGAATATTGTACGTTTCCTTTTTTACTTTTAAAGTAACGGCTTTCTTCGTTTCGGACTCTTCTGTCTCAGGCCAGACTATTTTAGAAATCACCAACGCACCGGGCGCTGCCATCAGGCTGGCTGCTATCAGATATTCTGCAGGTACGCCCAACGCAATATAAACCGCCATTACGCCCCCTGCAATACAAGCCATGCTCCCCGTCATGGAAGCCAGCAATTCACTCATGGTCATCCCTTTAATGTAGGGCTTGATCATAATCTGTGCCTCTACCTGCCCCACAAAAGCACTGGATGCATTGCTTAAAGCTTCACTCCCGCTCACCCGCATCACCTTGTACATCAGCCAGGCAATGCCTTTTACCACGCGCTGTAATATTCCCCAATGGTAAGCCATACTCACCAATACCGCTACAAAAATGATCGTGGGAATAAT
>CAYRBD010000041.1:0-3545 GCA_964422465.1 uncultured Chitinophagaceae bacterium | reverse complement strand
AAAGCGATGCCTAATATGACAACAATACCAATTACGCCGGTGAATCTTCCCATACAACCTGTTTATCCCTGAATATTAAGGCAGAAAAGTAAAACTTATTTTTCAATTCTCCTTTTATCAATTAAAATTTTTAATTTTGAAAATTATACAACTGCGATATATTGAAACATCATTTGACCTTCTCGAAATATTTTCTGATAGCCGGTATTTTAGGAATGTTGCTATCATTTTCAGCTTCGGGTCAACGTACCTGCGGTACCCCTCTTGCCATTGAACAGGCGCTGCAAAAAAATCCTGCATTGGCAAAGAAATATCAGCGTATTCTGCTTTTGTCTTCTAAAAAACCTCCTCTACAGGCTCAATCTGTTGCCCGGGGAATGCCGGTGGCCGTTATCCCGGTAGTGGTTCATATTGTACTGCCCAACCCGCAATCTGTTACGGATGAGCAGGTGCTTTCTCAGATAAAAGTAATAAATGAAGACTATCAATTTGAGAATGCGGACACAACCGGTATCCCCCCGGTCTGGCAGCCCATCGCCGGAGATATGAAAATACAATTTTGCCTGGCTGCCCGTACGCCCGATGGCCTTCCGACCAACGGGATTGACAGGGTTCAAACCAACCAACGGGTATTTAGCATTAATAACGCCGCCAGCGGTGTCAAGCATGCTGCCAGTGGAGGCGCTGATGCCTGGAATACGGATGAGTATCTAAATATATGGGTATGCAACCTAAGTGATAATACACTGGGAATTGGTACGCCCCCCGAAATATATCCGAAAGATGAACAAGGTGTTACCATTCAGTACAATGCTTTTGGAACAACCGGAAATGTCTTACCGGAATTTAATATGGGCAGAAGTTGTACCCACGAACTCGGCCATTTTTTTAACCTGTTGCACCCCTGGGGGGATGGCGATGGCAGTTGCTCTCCCGGTGATTATGTAGCCGATACCCCTCCACAATCCGGGCCGGTATATGGCGCCCCGCAGTTTCCCTATCTGAAAGATTCCTGTTCACCCAATGCTCCCGGAATCATGATTGATAACTTCATGGGCTATTGCGATGACAGTGTGATGAACCTCTTTACCCAGGGGCAGGTAAACCGTGCTCAAACCGCTCTGTTCAGCCTTCGCAGCAGCCTTCTGTCTTCCAACGGCTGTCAACCCGTAGTGCTGAAAGATGAAGATGCAAAATTGAGATCCATTGCCTCTCCCATCGGGAAACTTTGTAACAACGAGGTTGTCCCAGAGGTTATGCTCGAAAACCTTGGAAACAAGCCCCTGGAAAAGGTAAATATTAACTATCAGATAGATGGTGGGGCAGTTAAAACTTTTCAGTGGACCGGCAATCTTTCATCGTTTGACAGCATAGCAGTTGCCTTACCCGCCACTGTTACAACCATCGGACAACATCAGATACAAATCTTTTCTACCCTGCCCAACGGAAAACAGGATGAACAAACCAGTAACGATACGCTTGCTTCTGCCTTTCACCTGGATCCCGTAGAGACCGCTCCTTATGAAGAAGGTTTTGAGGAGAATACCTTCCCTCCGCAAGGATGGACCATCCGCAATCCCGACCATTCGCTCACCTGGGAAAAAACAACACAGGCCGCTCATTCGGGTAAGTATTCTGTAGTGATGAAAAACCTGGATTACCAGATCAACGGGGAGGTGGATGATTTAGTTTCTCCCGTATTCAAACTTCAGAATGTCGATTCGGCCTTCTTGTTCTTTGATGTAGCTGCGGCTGTATTTTCAGACCCCAATGGAAATAACCGGTTCTGGGACACGCTGGAAGTCCTCATCAGTTTTGATTGCGGACAGACCGGCACCGTTTTATATAAAAAATGGGGGGCCAACCTGATTACGGATAGTAATTCGGTACAAGAAGAGTTTATTCCAAACGATAATCAATGGCGCCGGGATTCTATAAATCTTACTGCTTTCCTGGGAAAAGGAGATTTCAGGATTATTTTCCGTAATATCTCTAATTTTGAAAATAATATTTATCTGGATGATATCCAACTAAAAACCAAACAGATAAATCCCATCCTGAAAGAAAGAAAAGTACTTGTAGTGCCCAACCCCACCTCCGGAACTCTACAGGTAGAGTTTCTGAATAAGCCTCCGGAACTCAAATCTGTTTCTATCTACAATGTAGCCGGCCAGTTGATTGCCAGCAAACCAGCTTCGGCCATGAATGAAGCCAACCGGATCCTCTTTGACCTGACCAACACTCCCGATGGGGTATATTTTGTGAAAATCACCTACCTTGGTAAGGATATTGTAAAAAAGATTATTAAAATAAAATAGGATATCCTACTTCCTCCTTACCTCCACGCTCCCATCCTCAAACCCAACAACCACCGTATCACAAAAATCGAAAAAAAGTCCATTTTCTACCACTCCGGGGATGTTGTTAAGTTGTGTGTGCAGCAGAGAAGGTTCTAATATAGGATAAAAATGACAGTCTAAAATGTAATTTCCATTATCAGTTTTGAAAACATCTCCTTCCTTTTTTCTTAGAGAAAGCGAAGTACACATTTTCTGTAAATGACGGGTGGTGAGTTCTATTCCAAATGGAATAACTTCTACGGGCAGGGGAAACCGCCCCAGGGTTTTTACCATTTTGGTGGCATCGGCTACCACGACCATTTTACGACTGATGTTGGCAATAATTTTTTCGCGTAATAAAGCGCCTCCTCCCCCTTTGATAAGGTTAAAATTTTCATCCACCTCATCGGCGCCATCAATATCTATATCCAGGTGTGTAATTTCAGAAAAAGAAACCGAAGGAATATGTAATTCCCGGGCAAGTTGTTCCGATGCTACTGAAGTAGCCACGGCTCTTATCTCCAATCCTTCTGCTACCCGCTCTCCTATTTTATGAATAGCCCAATAAGCGGTAGAGCCCGTTCCCAGGCCAATGGTCATGCCGGATTGTACAAAAGTGGCCGCTTTTTCTCCGGCAGCTTTTTTACCGGGATTAATGGAGTTTGCCATAAACAGAATGAATTTAAAAAGACAAACTTACATAAATCCAAGCGTTAATTTGGCTTCCTCACTCATCATGCTCATATCCCAAGGAGGCTCAAAGGTCATTTCCAGGGTTACATCTCTTACCCCTTCAATACCATTAATCTTCTGCTTCACTTCTTCCGGCAGGGATTGGGCAACCGGACAAAAGGGAGAAGTCAGCGTCATCAATACCTCTACCGTATGATCATCCTTTACTGTTACATCATAAATGAGCCCTAATTCCCAAATATCCACGGGAATCTCAGGGTCATAACAAGTCTTGAGCATTTCGACAATCTCTCCCCGTAAAAACTCGGGCGTTTTAAACGCCGCATCTACAGGCATCTTATTTTCTTCTTGCTGATCACTCATGTTGATTGTATGGTTATATGTTCTATTGTTTCAATGTTCCGGAGTTCCAAAGTTGTTTCAGAATAGTTTCAGAATAGTTCCAATGTTTCTAACTGCAAATTGCAAACTACCAACTGCAAACTACCAACTGCAAACTACCAACTGCAAACT
>CAYRBD010000040.1:0-27774 GCA_964422465.1 uncultured Chitinophagaceae bacterium | reverse complement strand
AACATTGAAACAATGGAACATTGAACCTCACACGATCAATATCACCGCGAGTATCAACAAATGCGACAATCCCGCCTTAAGGAAAGTGGTGGCTCTGCCGAGTTGGTTTTGGACGGTTTTTTGGGACAGGCCCAAGCGTTCGGCAATTTCTTCCGTTGACCGCCCCTGTTCGTAATATTGG
Source organism: uncultured Chitinophagaceae bacterium (assembly GCA_964422465.1). Taxonomy (GTDB): domain Bacteria; phylum Bacteroidota; class Bacteroidia; order Chitinophagales; family Chitinophagaceae; genus FW021-bin31. The sequence goes on along the minus strand of CAYRBD010000040.1, from coordinate 27,593 downwards.
AGGAAGATGGACTTTCGCTTATCCGGGAGGCTTTCTACCAGCGCTTTATAGGCTGCCAGGAATTCATTTTGCAAAGCCCGGCTATCCGCATTTTCAGTGGCAAAAGTTTTTATCAAAAGGTTTTCTATGGATACGAACCGCTTTTCTTTTTCAAAAAGATTCAACACGCTATTGCGGACAGCTGTAAAAAGATAAGCCCGGAGGTTTTTGATGGAAAGAGTGGTTCTTTTCAGCCAAAGTTTACAAAATATTTCCTGGGTAATATCTTCTGCCTTATCATGATCATGCAATCTCCTGAAAGCCTCATTGTAAACGGTTTGCCAATGTTTTTTAAACAGCATATTGAAGGCTGGTGCATCCCCCTGGCTTATTTTTTCCAATAAAACAGAATCTTGTTCTTCATATAACAGTTGCATTCTCAAGTAGATTTACATCATTCAGATTTCTTTGGAAGGAATAGATTTTTGAATCCACAAGATAAGACGGTTATTTATAAAACAAAAAAAATCTAAATAACGGCTTCTTCCTTCAGTTTTTCTCTGATCTTAGTTTCTACTTCATTGGCCATTTCGGGATTATCCAGCAACAGTTGCCGGACCGCTTCACGACCCTGCCCCAGTTTATTTCCATCATAGCTATACCAGGAACCACTTTTTTGAATAATATTTAATTCCACTCCCATATCAATGATCTCCCCCGTTTTGGAAATTCCCTGTCCGAATATAATATCAAATTCTGCTTTTCGAAAGGGAGGAGCCACTTTATTCTTTACTACTTTTACCCGGGTACGGTTGCCTATTGCTCCATCTCCATCCTTTATCTGGCCTATGCGACGAATATCCAGGCGAACGGAGGAGTAAAACTTAAGCGCATTACCGCCCGTGGTAGTTTCCGGGTTACCAAACATAATGCCGATCTTCTCACGCAACTGATTGATGAAGATACAGCAACAGTTGGTTTTGCCAATGGTAGCAGTCAGTTTTCTTAAAGCTTGCGACATCAGGCGCGCCTGTAATCCCATCTTGCTGTCGCCCATCTCCCCTTCCAGTTCCCCTTTAGGAACCAGGGCTGCAACAGAATCGATAACCACCATATCTACTGCTCCGGAGAGAATCAACCGGTCTGCAATCTCCAGGGCCTGTTCTCCATAATCCGGCTGAGAAATAAGCAGGCTGTCCACATCCACTCCCAAACGCTTGGCATAGGTTACATCAAAGGCATGTTCTGCATCTATGATAGCACAGATACCGCCTTTCTTCTGTGCTTCTGCAATGGCATGAATGGCAATAGTCGTTTTCCCGGAAGACTCGGGGCCATAGATTTCAATCACCCTGCCGCGGGGTAATCCCCCTACGCCAAGGGCTATATCCAGTCCAATGGAACCGGTAGAAATGGTTTCCATCTGGCGGTTGCCCTGCTCATTCATCATCATTACCGAACCCTTACCGAAATCTTTTCTGATTTTATCCATGGTAAGCTGAAGAGCTTTCAACTTCTCTGTATTTCCTTTACTTGCTGTTTCTTTTTCTTTTGCCATGTTTTTATATTATTTAGCGAATGTACACAAATTAAATAATCCAAGAAGCAAGTAGCTGGGCAAAAATCCCGAAAGCGGCTCCCATATATATTTCCCGGTAGGTATGGGCCTGCAACACCAATCTGCAGGTAGCTACCAGGCCGGCAGCCAGAATAACAATCATCAGGGGCGTAGCAATTTGTATATAAGGGTTCTCAAGAAAACAAAATAACATGCCGATCAATCCCCCCATTCCCAATGTATGCATACTAATCTTCATCTTCAAGTTACTCAAAAAAGCCAAAATAACCGCTATAAAATTACCTAACAAAAATACCTTTATCACTTCCGGCATCATATCCTGGTGTCTGAAAACCAGATAGGTCCAGAAATAAAAAGTCATGGTAGCGATGTAGGGAATCACGCGATCCCGCCTGCTGTGCATGTGTATAGAGGAGATAAAATGGAGTTTCTTCAGAAAGAAAACGGTAAATGCCGGCAAAACCAAAGTATTGGCAATGACGGAACCATAATACTGGATCAATTGCTTTCCCTGAAAACCAGCAAATTGATAAAAATGAGTCTGGACAATGATCCAGGCGCCGATCAGCGGTATAAACAAAGGATGGAGCACAATACTCACCACCATAGCCACAGCTCTCCAGAATTTGGGAAAAGAAATATCCTCTGTAGCGTCAGTTCCTTCCGGCAGGGCATCGTTTTGTGTGAATGGATTCATGAACTCGGGAATCTGGTTTCTGTTAAATTACAACTCCTTTCTAAGCCGGGCGACCGGTATATCCAGTTGTTCACGATATTTGGCTACGGTCCTTCTGGCTATATTGTATCCTTTCTCATGAAGTTTTTTGGTTAGTTTCTCATCGCTCAGGGGTTTCTTTTTGTTTTCCTCTTCAATAATATTTTGTAATATCCTTTTCACCTCCCGCGTAGATACCTCTTCGCCACTATCCGTAGAGAGGGATTCGGAGAAAAAATATTTTAGTTTATAAATGCCGAATTCTGTTTGTACATATTTGCTGTTAGCTACTCTGGAAATAGTAGAAATATCCAGTCCGGTACGGTCGGCTATATCTTTGAGGATCATGGGTTTCAGGGTGGTTTCATCATTGGTGATAAAAAACTCTTCCTGGTAATTCATAATTGTTTCCATGGTGCTTAACAACGTATGTTGCCGTTGCTTGATTGCATCAATAAACCACTTGGCCGAATCTATCTTCTGTTTAATAAACAAAACCGCTTCCTTTTGCCGCTTGTCATTCTTTTTACTTTCATCGTAGGCCTTTAACATCTCTTTGTAGCTGTGAGAAATGTGCAGATCAGGCGCATTCTTGCTGTTCAGAGAAAGTTCCAATTCTCCATTATGTGCCTTGATAAAAAAATCGGGAATGACATAACTTTCCGCTTTGTTGACACTACCATAATTCCCACCTGGTCGTGGGTTCAATTTAATAATTTCTCCGATGGCATCGCGCAACTGTTGTTCGGTAAGTTCAAGGGTACGACATATTTTTTGGTAGTGTTTTTTTGAAAATTCATCAAACTGTTCTTCCAAAATTCTCCGGGCAACCTGAAGATTAGGATCGTCATCATCTTTCCTGTTTAACTGCAAAAGCAGGCATTCCTGCAGATCTGCGGCTCCGATTCCGGGCGGGTCAAAATCCTGAATTTTCCGAATAACCTCCTCTACCACTTCTGGTTCTACAATCAGGTTTTCAGAGAAGGCTATATCATCTGCAAGGGCCCGTGGGCTCCGCCTAAGATATCCTCCTTCATCCAGGCTTCCGATAATCTGATAAGCCACTTGTTTCTCCTTCTCTGTCAGGTGAAGCATAGAAAGTTGCGTCTTCAGGTATTCATGAAAACTCCTTTCTACCCGTATGGGAATGGTTTGATTTTCATCCTCTCCGCCGGAATAACTTTCCCCTTTTAATTGATAATCCGGTATATCGCCATCGTCTCCCAGGTATTCGGATAGGTCAAGATCATCCTGTTCTTCCCGACTGGCCTCTTCTTCCTCCGGCCCATACTCCTCTTCATTATCCAACGAAAATTCATCCTGCTCATCCTCCTCTTCTCCATAATCCAAAGCCGGATTTTCCTCAATTTCCTCTTTTATGCGTTCTTCCAGGTTGGCAGTAGGCACCTGGAGCAGCTTCATTAATTGAATCTGCTGCGGAGAAAGTTTTTGCAGCATTTTTTGCTGCTGGGTCTGACGCATGGCTGCCATGTAGTTTCCTTTTGTCTTGCAAAAGTACTTAAAATATTTAGCGTCATGCTAAAACATTCTTATGGCCTAAACATAAATTATGGTTTAGATACCGTCCAGATATTATCAATGTAAGTAACCCCGCCTCCCTTCTTTTCTACCCCGATCATGTAGTAAGTTGGGGAGGCTTTGGGGTCGGGATCACTAAAAGAAAAAGTAGCAGAAGAATTATCATTTTTTACCTTTAAGGTACCGATAACACAAAGGTCATTGCTATTGCTTCCTGAAAAAATTTTTAAAGCACTCATTTGTGAAAGGTCTCCGGAGGTTTGAAACAACAGGTGTACCATCCCATTGTTATCCCAGCTACCGGAAAAGCGGGAAATAGTAATACCCTCATCAGCCTGCATCTCATTGGATGGCGTACCTATGTATATGTCCTGTTTCGAGCAGGCTGAGAGGGAAAAAAGTAAAAACATTATGGCAGCAACTTGCTTCACGCTGTTTTTTGGTAAAGGTAGGCGGGTGTAGTGATAAATTCAGGGCATGATTAGCAACAGGTTCATTTCACATAGCGAAAGCCCATTTTAGGCAGATTAACGTTTAACGTTGCTATTTATTCTGAATATCTTACCTTTGGCAGCCAAATGAACAACCCTTGTTTCCCATGAAAAGAATAATTCTTTCCACGTTTTGTATCATAGCCCTATTTTTGGGTGCACAGGCGCAGAGCCCGGCCGCTTCCGTTGTAAAACATTCCCGTGATTTTTTTGTACTCAGCTTCACCTACGACAGTTGGCCCGGCGTGCCGGATAGCATCCGGACCGGTGGATTCTCCCACGGCTTTAACTTTGCTTTTACTTATGATTTCCCTTTAAATGACGATTCTCATTTTAGCGTAGCGCCCGGTCTGGGTATCAGCGCCAGCCATATAGCTTTTAAAAACCAGACTTTAGACCTTGGAGGCCCCACTTCCACCCTTAACTTTAATAAAGATTCAATCTACAAGAGTTATCACCTGATCAATACCTTTGTAGAAATTCCCATCGAACTGCGCTATCGCTCCTATTCGGGAAATGCCAATAAGGGATTTAAAGCTGCAATAGGTCTTAAATTCGGAGCGCTGATGGACGCTAAGACAAAAGGCAAGAGGGTGCTGCGTGGGAATAAGCAGATTGATAAATTAAAAAATAAGTATTATTTCGAAAAATGGCGGGTGGCAGGTACGCTGCGTGTAGGCTACAGCAATTTTGCAGTTTATGCCAGTTACAGCCTTACCCCTCTGCTGACCCAGACCGCAGGGCCAAAAATCAATCCCTTATCGCTGGGGATTGCAATCAGTGGGTTCTAAATATATTAAAGGATGAAGTATAAGGAAATCGTATCTGTAACCGGTATGCCGGGTCTGTATCAACTGATCAACAGTAAGAATGATGGCGCTATCGTTCGTACGCTTGATAAAAAGAATACAAAATTTGTAGCTGCCCGTAGTCACAATTTCACGCCCTTAGACAGTATTGAAGTGTTTACTACTGAAGACAATGTCCCTTTGTCGGAGGTGTTTAAAGCTATGCAGGAGAATGAACCGGCGGCTTCCATAACCGGCCTAAAGGACAACGAAAGTATCAAATCCTATTTCGAAAAGGTTTTCCCCTCGCTTGACAAAAGTCGCGTATATATCAGCGATATGAAAAAGATGCTCAAATGGTATCCGCTCCTGAAAGAATACGACCTGCTTCATTTTGAAGAGGAAGAAGAAAAGGAAGATAATGAATCCGTCAATTGAATCCGGTAAAGGGCATTGGGTACTTTCCAAGACCGGGAAAAGAGTACTCCGCCCGGGAGGAAGAGAACTAACCTTAAAGATTCTGGATGCGCTCCGTATCTCCGACTCCGATGATGTAGTGGAATTTGCTCCCGGTACCGGGTTTACTGCTCAATACACTTTAAAATATCATCCAAAATCTTATACCGGAATAGAACTGGATGAAGAATCAGCATCCCATCTCCGAAAGAAAATGAAGATACAGGGCTACGAAGTGCTGGTTAGGAACGCGAGAGCTACCGGTTTACGAAGTGGTTTTGCAAGTAAAGTTTATGGGGAAGCCATGCTAACCATGCACGCTGATCACCGAAAATCCGAAATCATTGAAGAGGCTTACCGGATTCTCAAAAGAGGCGGTTTTTATGCTATACACGAGTTAGGGCTTACTCCAGATGATATTTCCGACAGTGATAAAAAGGCCATCCAACAGCGACTGGCCCGGCTTTCCAAAGTAAATGCAAGACCCCTTACCGAAAGCGAATGGGTTACGCTGGTGGAAAAATCCGGGTTTCGGGTAAAACAGGTGCTCTGCAGTCCGATGAAGTTGCTGGAAGTTACCCGAATTATTCAAGACGAAGGGCTGTTACATACCCTTCGGATCGGCTTCAATATTGCCGGCAATGCCAGGGTCAGGAAGCGGGTAAATGAAATGCGTAAAGTGTTTAGAAGCTATAAAAAACAACTTCAGGCGATAGCTATCATTGCCGAAAAAGTGTAAAACTATATCCAACATAATATATCGTTCCGTGGCTTTTTTAGTACCTTTATGCTAAAATAATAAGTCATGAAAGCATTCATCGGGATGGGCCTGTTAGGGTCAAATTTTGTAAAAGCCATGCTCCGGAGAGGAGAAAAAGTACAGGTCTGGAACCGGACCACCTCCAAAGCCCAGGAGTTAGAATCCTTTGGAGCTACAGCCTTTAAGGAAGTAAAGGATGCAGTAGCAAACGCGGATGTCATTCACATAACCCTTCGGGATGATGCCTCGGTAGAAGAAGTATTGACAGAAGCCGAAAAGGGTCTCAAGCCGGGCGCTATTCTTGTGGATCATACGACCACTTCGGTAAGCGGAGCCATACAAAGAACAAAGAAATGGGAGGCTAAGGGCTTTCATTATCAACATGCTCCGGTGCTCATGGGGCCCAAAAACGCTTTCGAAAGTACCGGGTTTATATTGGTATCAGGAAATCAGACCATTATTGAAAAAATAAACCCCGGCTTGTCGAAAATGACCGGCGAGGTCATCAATTTTGGTGACAAAGCGGGCCAGGCAGCGGGTATGAAATTAATTGCCAACCTCTTTTTATTAGTCTTCACATCCGGGGTAGGAGATGCACTTAACCTGGCTAGGTCGCTCAATATTCCAATAGAAGATGTACAGAAACTCTTTTCTGCCTGGAACCCCGGTACCGTTAATGGGAGATTAAATAAAATTGCAGAAGGTCGCTTTCAGCCTCCATCCTGGGAGTTAACCATGGCACGGAAAGACGCCCGGCTGATGATGGAAGAAGCCGGGGATAACAAAAATCGTCTGGAAGTAATACCTGCTATTGCTGCTGAAATGGATCGCTGGATTGACAAAGGACATGCCCATGACGACTGGACTATCTTTGCTGCTGATGAATCCTCCAATAAGTAAAGGATAGTTTCCCTTCAAAGTTCCCGGTTTGGGGTATTTAAAATTTGATCATAATCATAACCGGCCCTTTTGACGGCTCTCTTGGCTGCTTCCAGGGCAAAAGGTGCTAAATTATGGGGGTGCATAGGAACTTCCGATGTAGCCAAAAGTTGTTGCAAAATTTCATCGGTTTGATCTCCGGTCAGGTTTTCACATATATCATACATCCCGCCGGGTTCTTCCTCTTTTAAATCATGTTTCGCTATAACATGCCGGAGCACTTTTATCAGGTCAGGCGTAGGAGGAGGAACCATTAAGGAAGTTATGGCGCCATGCTCCAGACGAAGCTGGGCGGCAAGCGGAACAGGTACGCCCCCATTGGCTTTTTGTGCTGCAGGAAAAAGAATTTTCTCTTCCATTTTAATATGAGTCATAAGCGCGATACGAAATCGCCGATAATCTTCCTTTTTAATGTCATTGATATCTTCAGTAGCCCGGTCCAATATTTTCTCAATCCGGGCATGATCATTTGTAAAAAAATTAAATATCCTTTTATTCATAAAACCACAAAAAATTTAGAGCCTTTTATCCGAATTTACAAAAGTACTCTTTTTCAGTATGAATTTATTGTTGTAATTTCGGTTGACAATTACGCTTGACAAAAAATAAAAGCATGTCACGTACTATAATAAAAGCAGAAAGAAGGCAGATAAAACTGGATATACCATACCACTGGAATATATCGGTAAGAAAATAGAAATAACCTATCGTCCACTAGAAGAACTAAATGAAAGGCAGACTAATCTGCATCCTAAGCGAATGGAGGATTTTTGGGGTCTCTTTCCTGCTCCCCAACAACCGCGTCTATTCCATCCGTCTGCATCTGAATCTTTTTTACAATCTCCGTTGACACCATTGAAATAGCGGCAATTTGCCCTCTTAGTCAGTTCTGTTCTGGTGAACAGCATAAACTTCAATCCTTCCGTTATGGCTCCCAGATCAATTCCAGTATAACCTGTGTTTTTTTATTCCCTTCAATTTCATCCCATCCACTGCCAATCTTTTCCCGGTCAAAATACCAGGTACGTGCTATCCGGCTCCAAAGGCTCAGATTTCTGCCTATATTGACCCGCAGATTGACATAAGAACGGATGCCTTTGCCATAAAAGGAAGGGATATAATAGGCATATCGTACATTATTCTCGAAGGTATATAATCGGGAATCATAATCATCTGTATGAAAATAACCCACCCTGAAATTACCACTCCATATCCGGTTGGCTTTCCAACGAACGTTTTGATAAAATAGATATCCCCGGCTTTTGCTACTTGCTTTCTTAAAGAAAACCCATTCTGCCTGATCTCTTATCCTAAAATGATCAGATAACTTCCATTGCATAAACCAACGGAAATTTTGCCGGGTGGTATTTACAATTTTTGCCAGCGGTGTTTCCCCGAGAAAGTTAATTGGTTTTTGTTTATAGCGATAACGTACATAAGTATTGAACTTCCTGGAAGGGGTAAACCGAGCCTGAAGAAAATGTTCTTTTCCTGAGGAAGGGGCATCTACCCGATACCGAAGCCAGGGAGATTTAAAAAAGTCAGTATAAGCATTAACCTCCCAGACAACTGACGGGCGAATAACAACGCCTGCATAAAATCCGCTTTCGTTTTTAGGATAACTGCTTTCTCCGAAAGCCTGTCCGTAAAGAGAGGTATATTTTCTGGAATAATTCCTGTAAAGGAACGAAATATCTACATGGCGATCTACACTCATCAAGAGCCCATTCAGGGTAGCTAATGCGCCTTTCCTGTTAGTGGCAGTCTCTCCAAAAAAATACAACTTGTTCAAATATAATGCATAATCTATACTGGCATTATACAGATTGGTTCCCTCCGGATTGAAGCGCTGATAGAGCTGTCCTGATCTCTTCATAGAATCTGAAAAATGATGATAAACTGCATTAAACGCCACATGCCCAATACCAAAATCATAACGGATATTCCCGCCTGAACTCAATACCTTTAAACTGTTTTTATGTTTCAATTCAGTAATCGACCGATGATACCCGCTGCTCTGTAAACTATGAAAATAGTTTGTGGAAGTATCTTTGGATAATAAATTGGCATCTTCCGGTTTTTTAGATAAGAACAGGGTTGTAGAAAAATGTTTACCCCCAAGTTTTGCAGCAATTCCTCTATAAAAATCATATTCCATAGCAGAGGTATGTGCCCGGATAGTTTCTCCGGATCGATCAAGCATCATCACCATAGCCGTTTTCCCAAAACTTAAACCCTGATGGTTGATCAATCCTTGTCCAAAATTAATTTTGTAATCCCCAATAGCCAATGCATTTAAAGCTCCTCTGTTTTGGAGAAAAAGATGAAAAGAATAAAAATCAAATCCTTTTTGACCATATCCTGAAAAAGGTTCTCCGGCATCGCTTTCGGCAGTAAATCCAAAATTGAATTGTTGAGGAAATTTATATTGAAACCGCAGATACAATGCGTCCGGACTACCTAAATAATGGGTATTCCCAAGAGAATCCAGGGGTTTGTACCCTCTTTTCTTTTCCAGGTCCCTCTTATACCGAACGAGAAAATGAATCCGTCCCTTTTCTATTAGTCCGGGAAGTGTGTAACTGGAAGTGAATTTATTCCCCCTGTTTACAGAAACGTAAGGAAGGAGGTTTCGGATGGTTTTCATATCCCAAAGCGGAACAGCCTGCAGTTCGTATATGCTTAAAAGTTTACCCAACAATTTTCTATATTTCAGAAAAGCCTGAATTTGCAGGCTATTGAGGAAAAAAAAGGTCTGTAAATCATCGGCTGTAGCTGTGTTAAGATCAAGTGGAGACCGGGAAAAAGCTTCCAATTCCCGGATCAACTCATTATCTTCCACATCCCGATCGGTTTCCATTGCTCGTTGTTCCAGCGCATCCTCCCATTCACCTTCGGGCTTTTGGGCAGTAGCCGGCAAGTTTAACAATAATAACCCGGCCAATAGGGTATGTAGCGGTTTAAAATTCATCGGCAATCGGATTAAAGATGACACCGGCGCCGGGAGTTAATCCCAACTGCTGATGATAAGATGCGGTTAAAATAATTTCTATTGGATTGAGATGCAGGCTGATCCCGGCGAAAACAGGATATACTTTGGCGCTGCTTCCCGCAGTTAGAGTCAAGGTTTTTGCAATTTGATACTGAAACGCGACGGCGACTATATTCCGGTTTTCTATCCTGCGAATTTCAGTAGTTAGCAAAAACACTTTTGATGGCCGGTAGCCTATCCCAAGCTGATAGACATCCGGAATGCGATCCTTCCCCAGTTTCTGATAAGCAACCTGTACCGGGTTGAAAGCCTGTATCCCGGCATGCCATTGTTCATTAATATGAAATAAAGCGGCCAGCGCAAAAGTAAAGGCATGAGTGCTTCCTATACCGGGCACTCGCATATTTAAATAATCCATTTGAGCGCCAATATCCAGCCATTCAAATAGTTGGCGTGCATAAACGAGCCCCAGTTCCTGCCGGCGGAAGCCCTCATATCCCGATAAATCACCTACTAACCCAAAGTTACCCGAAGAGGTGGGCACAGCTACTGCAAACTGATATTGTCGAAGTTCTTTTATAGAAAATCGCTGCTGCACCAGGAAACCGGCAGAGAAATGGGTTAAGCCGGCCAAAGCCGCCTGATTATGAAATCCACAAAATACATTAGTGAAATCGGGACTATATGCTCCCCAGCCGAGCGGATGGAGGTTTTTAGCCGCCTGGCCTGTACTGTCTGTAAAGGGCAAAACATACAGTACTGTTAACGCTATGGTTAACAAGCATTTCAAGGGTAGTTATTCTATTAAAGCCTTCTTTAAAAAAGACCATGAATTTTCGATTCTATTCGGGAAATGATCTCTCCCAGATCTTCCCGGCTTTGATCAAAATGATTCTCATTGGCGTCAATAATGATTAAAGGGCCTTCTTCATAATGATCGATCCAGTGGTCATAATAATTATTAAGCCGCTTCAGATAATCCAGCCGGATATTTTCCTCGTATTCCCGCCCGCGTTTCTCAATATGATCTACCAGAGTAGGCACGGAGGCCTTCAAATAAATGAGCAAATCAGGAGGTTTTACCATCGATTTCAAGGTTTGAAAAAAGCTAAAGTAGTTTTCAAAATCGCGTTTGGTCATCAGCCCCATTTCATGAAGATTGGGAGCAAATATTTGGGCATCCTCGTAAATAGTACGATCCTGAACAATGGTTTCATCCCCATTTTGTATTTTCAACAATTGTTTGACACGGGTATGTAGAAAATAAATTTGCAGATTAAACGACCAGCGTCGCATATCTTCATAGAAGTCAAAGAGATAAGGATTATTTTCTATGTCTTCATATTGGGGTGTCCAGCGGAAATGTTTACACAGCAACTCCGTTAACGTAGTTTTTCCTGCGCCAATATTTCCGGCAATAGCGATATGCTTTATTCTGAGAGGTTGGGACATGCCTTTCTGCTTATAAAATTATAATTTTTGTGCTCTAAGTTACGAATTGTTTCTTTATTCTTAAATTTGAACATTATGTCGAAAAAACGATTTTTGTGGCTGGGCGCCGGCATGTTGTTGTTATTAACAGGACTTTTTGCCTTCAGGATAAAAGATAAATACTTTGAAATAGCCAAAAGCCTGGATATCATGGCGGCGGTTTACCGCAATCTGAATACCTATTATGTTGATTCGTTGGACCCGGCTGCTTTGATGCAGTCTGGCATTCAGGCCATGACCCAAAGCCTTGACCCCTACACTACTTATTATCCCGAAAAAAACCTGGACCGTCTGGATTTTCAAACTACCGGGCACTATGCAGGTATCGGGGCCAGTTTCCGAATGTTGGACGATTCCATTGCCATTTCTGCCCTCTATCCTAATGCCCCCTTTCAGAAAGCGGGTTTCAAACCGGGAGACGTGATCCTTTCTCTCAATGGGATAAAGGTTACGGGGATGACTCCCGATGCGGTTCATACCCTTCTGGAAGGAGAACCCAATACCTTTCTGGAGGTAGAGATAAAAAGGCCCTGGACAGGCAGCGTTATCAGAAAAAAAGTAAAGCGAAAAACCATTTCCATCCCTGTTATTCCTTATAAAACCATCTTGAATGGCCATTTGGGCTATATCCGTTTTCAGCAGTTCACGGAGGGTTCGGGAGCGGTATTTGCGAATGCAGTTCAATCTTTAAAAATGGAGGATCCACATTTAAAAGGTCTTATTGTTGATCTGCGGGGAAACCCGGGTGGACTGCTGGGAGAGGCCGTTCATATTTGTAATTTATTTTTACCCATAGGCGATACCATCGTGAGTGTAAAAGGAAGAAAGACTTCCTGGAATCATGTATATACTGCTACAAACCGCCCTTTGGATACCCTCATTCATTTGGCGGTATTGGTGAACAACCATACTGCTTCCGCTGCAGAAATCTTCTCCGGAGCAATGCAGGACCTCGACCGTGGCGTAATCATCGGGCAGCCTTCCTTTGGAAAAGGGCTGGTACAAATTACCCGCGACCTGCCGTATGATTCTAAGTTAAAACTTACTGTAGCTCGTTATTATACCCCCAGCGGACGATGTATTCAGGCTATTGATTATGCACATCGCGACAATTATGGCAGCCCGGTTTATATTCCTGACTCTTTGCAACAACTGTTTAATACGGCCGACGGAAGAATTGTTCACGATAAAGGAGGAATAACACCGGATAAAGTTGTTGCCGACCCTTATTTGAGCGATGTGGAAAGCGCCCTCCTCAACAGCGACCAGCTATTTCGTTTTGCAACGCATTATGTTTACCTGCATCCTGAGGCGCCCTCTTTAGAAAAATTTAAGATGAACGACAGCCTTTTTACTGCTTTCAAAACCTTTATTCAACAACATCCTGTAGAATATAAAACAAGAAGCGAAAGGGCTCTTGAGCAGTTCCATGCCAATGCGGTAAGCGAGGGTTATTTTGATTCTGTTAAAACGGCTTTCAACCGGTTGAACCATTCTATTGAAAAATTCGCACATCCCTCACTGGATAAACACAGGGTAGCAATTTCTCAGTTGCTGGCTGCCGAAATCATGAATTGTTACTATGCCAGAGAAGGGAAAATTGCAGTAGGCATCCAATCAGATAAAGTAGTTTTTAAGGCAATAGAAGTCTTAAAGAACGATTCTCTGTATGCTGACATTTTAAGATAACTCACGTATCGGAGCCCTGTCAGGAGCGTAAGGTTGGTAAAAAATGCGTCAGGTACACTGGCCTTTTGTTCCAGAGAAACAAGAGAAGGGTGGCTTCTGTCCCGGAACAACACGGGCTCCTATGTGGGGGGATATTTCTTCTACTGACTTTGGGCTCCTAACAGAGCCGTTTTTATTTTTGAATCTTCTTTCAAATGCACCCCTCTAGTAAGTAACGGTACAAAAAAAATTAAACTTTAGCCATTCCGCAACCTCAGGATAATAGATTATATGCTGTAAGCTTCTCTCTCAATTCCCCCGGAGAGATAAAATGGATGGTAGCAAACCCCAGGGCCTTAGCAGCCTTTACATTTCGGAGGTTGTCATCAATAAAAAGCGTATGCTCCGGCTTTAAATGAAACCGGGACAGAAGCAATTGAAAAATTTCGGGAAAAGGTTTCCTGATTTTTTCCCGGCCGGAGACCAGGATATCCTGAAACCAATGCATACTTTCATATTGTTCATAGGCAATCGGAAAGGTTTCTGCCGACCAATTGGTGAGGGCATATAACGCCACTTCTCCCCGTTCTTTCAATTCCCGTAAAATATGCTCGGTCTCCTCAAAAGTGCCATTCAACATTTCTTCCCAGCGACCATAATAAGCGCGTATTTCTTCTTCAAATCGGGGATGCTCCCGAATCAGGGTTTCAGTAGCTTCCTGTAAACTTCTGCCCCCGTCCTGCTCTTCATTCCATGCGGGGGTACAAACTTCAGAAAGAAAGTACTGCATGTCTTCGTGATCGGTGAATATCTTTTTGTACAGGTATTCGGGATTCCAGTCAATTAATACTCCGCCCAGGTCGAATACGATGGCTTCGATCTTGTGTTTCATAAGTTAAAAAATAAATCCACCTTTCTTTAGATTAACAGCACCCTGCCCAATCAGACGCCCTAATTCATAAACCTCTACCGTATATTGGCCCGGCTGAAAATCTGACTTTTGTTTCCAGTTAATGGTCACTTTTTGGGCTTCTCCCGGGTTATAATCTATCACTTTTTTGGTGGTGTACAGTTTTTCGGTACCATCTTCCAGGGTAAATTTTCCCGATCCCAGGTCTTCTACTGCAATGGGAGCCCCATCAGGGGTATTGATGCAAATAAACAATTCCTTTTGCCCCGAATCGGTAACGCGGTTTGGGACAATATCAAAGGAAATACGCAGCAGGTCTGCCCTTTTGGCTTTATCGGTTTCTTTTTCCTTACCGCTGTTTTTGAGCTTTAGCGGGGTAATGTCAAAATTGGAGGCATGAAGGATGGAAGCTATTGCTACCTGCTGGCTAAGTTCCTGGTTTTTTGCCGTCGCTGTATCATAATTTCTTTTTATGGAATCCCGTTGTGCGACTAATACAATTTTTTCTCCTTTGAGTTTTTCTATCTCTGTTTTATAACCCGAAATCTGGTTTTGTAACTGACGGGTAAGTTCGCGTGCCTTTGCCAGGTCTGCTTCAGAAGAATTCTTTTTGGATAAAATATTTTGAATCCGTGCCTTTAAGTCATCCACCTCTTTAGATTTTGTCTTCATCAAAGAGTCGTTTTCAGTTTTGAGCATGTCTAACTTCACCAGGGCCGCCTGAAACTGTTGTTCTACATTTGCACGGGTGGAATCTATCTGGACGACCTGAGCCTGAAGCTGACTTTGCTTCTGGCTGCTGTTGGTCTTATCCCATAAGAGATAAGCCCAGGTAGCTACGAGCGCCAATATTAATATCCCATAGATCAGTGCGTTTTTATTACGGCCTTTTTTATCTTTCGGAGGCTCCGGATTTTGTGGTATTTCTGCGTTTATTGAATGGTCTTCCATGATTAAAATTTCGTATTTGGTATTGAGAAACGAAAAGATAGGGTATATTTACCTAAAATTAAAAAGATTTGCCTTCAGGGTTACAGACATTTTGGTCTGAGAGGCCCTCAAAAACTGAGCCAGAAAATACAGCTTCTTTTTTAAGAAACAAAATATAGAAATTGCAGAATGACGTTTGAAGCGCTGATGAAGAATCTGAAAGCCGGAAAGTTGAAGCCGGTTTATTTATTACAGGGAGAAGAGGACTTTTTTATTGATAAGGCCTGCCATTTTTTCGAGCATGAACTGCTGCCTGAGGCAGAACGCGATTTTAACCTGAGCATTTTTTATGGAAAGGATGCGGACTGGAGCGATGTGATCAATGCTTGCAGGCGTTATCCTATGTTTTCGGAGCGGCAGGTGGTGATTCTCAAGGAAGCGCAATCTATGAGATCAACAGATTTCAATAAGTTGGAACGCTATCTGGAGGATTTGATGGAGAGCACCCTTTTTGTCATGACCTATAAAAAGGGAAAAGTAGATGGCCGTTCCAAAATAAGCAAGCTAGTGGCTAAGAAGGGAGAAGTCCTGCTGGTGAAAAAAGTATATGACAATCAAATGCCTGCCTGGATAAAAACTTACGTCAAATCACATGGATACGACATCACCGAAAAGGCCTGTCTCCTTTTGACCAGTCACATTGGAACAGATTTATCCGTACAGGCCAATGAACTGGGAAAAATATTCATTAACTTTCCCAAAGGGAAAAAAATTGATGAGGCCGTAGTTGAAAAGTATGTAGGGATCAGCCGGGAGTACAACATTTTTGAATTTCAAAATGCATTGGGAACCAAAGACCTGCCTCGTATTATGCGCATTATACAATATTTTGAGGCCAATCCAAAAGCAGCGCCTATGCAACTGGTTTTCTCGGTTTTATATAATTTTTTTTCAAAGACAGAATTACTGATCCGGCTACCGCGTGGCGCCAATAGCAACATAGCTTCTGCCCTGGGAGTAAATCCCTTTTTTGTAAAAGATTACCAAAAAGCGGCAAGGGCTTACCAGTTGCAGGGTGTAGAGAAAACCCTGCTGCTCCTGAATGAATACAACCTGCGCATGCTCGGTATTAACGATGCCGGTACCCCACCGATCGGGCTGTTGAAAGAAATGGTTGCCAAAATTTTAAATCCTTAACCTATTTGCTTTAGCGCCTTTTTGATGTCCTTCACATCTTCCTGCATCTGTACCTTTAGCGTTTGAGCATCTGGAAATTTCTTGTCCGGGCGGATAAAATGATAAAGTTGCAAAAGGATAGAACGGTCGTAAATATTTTCATCAAAATCCATAATATAGACTTCAATCCGATTTTCAACACCATTAAAGGTAGGCGCATGCCCAATATTAGCTGCTCCTTCATAAATATTCTTTTTCTGTTTCTTTTGATAAACAGGAGAAGGGATGGACACCTTCGCAGCATAAATACCTTCTGAAGGAATGAGTTTGTGATCGCTTTCCGGTTGTATATTGGCTGTCGGGAAGCCAAGTTTCCGCCCGCGCGCATCACCATGCACCACTTTCCCGGAGATAAAATAAGGATATCCCAGCAACTCATTGGCGAGTGAGGTCTGGCCAGTCTTCAGATATTGCCGGATTTGAGTCGAACTAATGGAAATATCATGAATGATTTGTTCGGGAATTTCTTCTACCTTAAATTGATAACGGTCTTCAAGCTTACGCAGCAAATGAATATTCCCTTCCCGGTTATGGCCAAAGTGGTGATCAAAACCGATAATTATAACATGAGGATGAATCTTTCCTACCAAAAAATCTTCCACGTATTCCGTGGCAGAAAGTTGAGAAAAGGATTTTGTAAAAGGAACAACTATTAAATGGTCAATTTGGTGCTTTTCCAGGAGCAGGATTTTCTCCTCCAGGGTGTTGAGCAGTTCCAGGTTCTTACCTGCAGGAGACAATACCTGCCGGGGGTGTGGATGGAAAGTAATGAGTACGCTTTCTCCTCCGCATTTTTGAGCTTCTTTTTTTACCTGTTTGATAATTTTCTGATGCCCAAGATGTACCCCGTCAAATGTGCCAATGGTAACAACCGCTTTGGAAAAAGGAGGAAGATGGTCTAAATCACGATGCACTTGCATAAACTAAACTCATATTAGGAGGCAAAATTACAGGATTTCACCTTATTGGTTAATTTTGCAAAGGTATTTATTTCAAAGGTCATTACAGATGATGCATGAAAAGGTCAGGGCAGTTCAGGAGGCAATTGAAAAAATGAATGCCTTTGGAAAACAAAAAAAACCGTTTTTATTTATCATTGATTTTGAACAGCAGCATCCCGTCGTAGAACCCCTGCCCTTGTCCTGCCCGGATATTTTATTTGATATTAACGGAATTAAAAATGAAGGAACACCAGTTAAAATACCGGAACAGCATAAATTCGGATATTATCGGGCGGATTTCAATAGATATAAAAAAGCCTTCGATAAAGTAAAGAAGCATCTGCAGAATGGAAACAGTTATCTGGTTAACCTGACACAGCCTTCCGAAATAACAACCGATCTTTCTCTATTGCAATTGTTTCACCTGGCAAAAGCGCGTTACAAGTTGTATTTCAAAGATCAATTCGTGGTTTTTTCCCCGGAGACCTTTGTAAAAATTGAGGAAGGACATATCCACAGCTTTCCAATGAAAGGCACCATAGATGCAAGTCTGCCCGATGCCAGAGCACAACTGCTCAACAGCAAAAAGGAAAGAGCAGAGCATTTAACCATGGTGGATTTAATCCGCAATGACCTGAGCCGTATTGCAAAGCAGGTAAAGGTAAAGAAACTATGTTACCTGGATTTGATTAAAACCAATACCGGCGCTTTGTGGCAAATGAGCTCTGAAATTACCGGTAGTTTACCAAAAAACTTTCATGAAAAAATCGGGAGTATGCTTTTTTCCATGCTTCCTGCCGGGTCCGTTTCAGGAGCTCCGAAAGACAGAACAAGAGAGATTATTTCCCAAACAGAAAATTATACAAGAGGATATTACACCGGTGTTTTTGGATACTTCGATGGGAGCAAAATGGACAGCGCCGTGATGATCCGGTTCATAGAAAAAAACGGAGACCAGCTGATCTATAAAAGCGGAGGAGGAATCACTACCCAAAGCGACCTGAAATCGGAATACCGAGAATTAATTCAAAAAATCTATGTCCCGATTAATTGAGACCTTAAAAATAAAAGAAGGAGAAGTCTATAACATAGACTTCCATAACCGCAGAATGAACAGCGCGCGCCGCAAACTGTTTGGTTGCAAAGATGAAATAGATTTATCCGGGGAACTCCGGGCAACGCCTTCGCAGGGCTTGATAAAATGCAGAGTTTTATACGATTCAACTATTCATGAAATTCAATTTATCCCTTATGTATTACCGGTTATCCACTCTTTGCAGGTGGTAAGAAATGGACAAATAGAATATCCTTTCAAATATGAAAACCGGAAAGCATTAGAAGCCCTGTTTGAACAAAAAAAACAGTCTGATGATATGCTGATCATCAAAAACGGACAAGCAACGGATACCTATTTTTGTAACATAGTATTTGAAAAATCCGACGGCCTCCTCTATACCCCTGCAAATTGCCTGTTAAAAGGAACCAAAAGACAACAACTGCTGGAATTGGGAAAAATAAAAGAAAGGCCAATAAAAGAAACAGATATTCCCGGCTATGAGCGGGTTTACCTAATCAATGCGCTGATTGACCTGGAGGATCGCATTTCCGTGGAGATGGATAAGGTCTCTTTTTAAATGCTCAGCGGACCAAGGTAACATTTCCATTCACCTGAAACACCTTACCATCGTCACATACCATAGCCGATTCAAAAACAAAGACCCCTGGGTTGAGGGGTTTGCCTTTAAAGGTCCCCTTCCAGCCGGCAGAACGGTCATTGATCTGAAAGTGGGTTCGTTCATATAACAGTTGTCCCCAGCGATTATAAATTCTAAAATACACAATCTCCTTCACGCCTTTTCCACGTGGATAGAATACATCGTTCACTCCATCGTCATTTGGCGTGAAAGTGTTGGGAACGAAAACATTGCCTTTGGCACAAATCAAAAATATCTGAATGTCATCTGTTGAAATGCAACCGTAGTTATTGGTGGCCACCACCCGGTAGGTAATGGGCCGCCGTGGAGTGGCAACCGGGTTAGCACAATGGGTACAACTCAGGAAGTCTGATGGTGTCCAGCCCCAGTCGGTAATATTCGCACTGGAAGAGGCCTGTAACCTTAAAGCGGAACCTGTGGGAATGGTAGTATCAGAGGTCAACCGAATGACAGGTTTATCATGAACGGCAACGACAATATGACCGGTATCGGCCAGGCAATTATTTTTGTCCTGAGCGATAACCTGGTAAGTCGTTGTCTTTTCTGGTTGAGCGACTGGATTGGCCTTGCTCGGATCATCCAGCCCGGCAGCAGGCGACCAGACATATTGATAACCCCCGGAGGCTCGTAAAGGAACGGATTCTCCTATGCAAATAGCCGTATCCCGAGAATGAGTCACTTGCAGGGTTTGGGGAACCGGAACTTTTACATTGAATGTATCCTGAGAGGTGCAGCCCAAAGGTGTTTTTATCTGCAGGGTAGCCTGGTATTGCCCCGGTTTGGTATAATGATGTTCAGGGTCGGGCGCTTCGGACGTATTTCGCGTGGAACCAGGGTCGCCAAAATTCCATGCATAGGCAGCAGCTTCCCCCAGCGTATCTACCGAGAAGATTCCGCCGGTTGTTTTAAATTTAAAATAGCCCGAATCACAAATATCAGGAATGGAATAGGCAGGTCGGGCAAAAACATGATCTATTATTACCGATTCTTTAACGGGAATGGCTACTGTACAATTCCGCGAATCTGTCAGAATAAGTTTTGGCTTGAAAACCCCGGTCTCCCTATAAGTATGCGTAGCAGCAGCATCGGGAGAAGAACCAGACAGCACGCCATCGCCAAAATCCCAACGATAAGACCAGGTATTGACCGCATGAGCTGTAAAATTTGCCTGATGAGGACTGCATCCGACAGAATCAATCACGGTTCCCGTTCCATAAGGACCAGCCACGAAAATATTTTTAACTACGGAATCCATACAGCCGCTGTAGCCATAAATCAACATCCTAAACCGGTAATTCCCCGGGATGTTATACACGTGTTTTACAGAATCTTTACCTGTTGCAGTAGCACCATCGCCAAAATCCCATTCTACCGTTCTGTAATTAGATGATTGGTTCACTGCCGATACCACAAAAGGCGGACAACTGGCCTTGTTATCTGTATAATCAAGCCTGGCATGAGGCTCGGCAGCACGAATATATTTCGTCTTTTCCACGGAATCCGCACAGCCCTCCTGCGTTTTAACTTGGAGAGAAACCGTATAAATGCCTTCCTCCAAATAAGTTTTCGAAGGGGTTTTAACATCAGAAAAAGTCCCATCACCAAAATCCCATGAATATTTTAACCCGCTGCCGATAGCCTTATTTTCCCAATGAATAGGGGCCCCTGGACAGATCAGGGTATCGGGCGTAGAGAAATCAGCTTTGGCAGCATAAATATGCACTGCATTGGCACGCGTCCGGGTATCTGAACAGCCTTCTTTATCCACTACAGTAAGACTGACTTTATATTTCCCTCCATCGGGATATTTGTGGCTTACAGAACCCATAGACAAAGTATCCACCTCCCCATCACCGTATTGCCATATCCACTCTTGGATTGCTGTCCCCAAACCTGCACTTTTATCTTCAAAAGACACCTGCGTACCGGGGCAGGCCTCAGGAGAATTTACCATAAAATTGGCCAAAGGCCCTCTAACCTGAAGGCTATCCAACGCGCTGGTATCTTTACATCCGTTTAAATCAGTGGTAATCAGTTGAATACCATAATGAGCGCTTTTTTTGTAAGTTGTTTTTATATCCTTTTGAGCGCTGCTTAGGGTTCTTCCATCTCCGGTGATCCAGGTATAAGTTTCTATAAAACGGTCTTCCCTGATATTTTCTGCAGATAAAGTTACACTGGCTCCATGACATACCGGGCTGTCGCTTATTTTTAACTCAGGACTTTCATCAATGATATAAATCGTTTTGGAATATTTTGAAGAACAAGAGCCATTGGTTACCGTTAGTGAAACTGAATATACTCCCGGTTGATCGTAGTGATGTGAAGAAGGGGTTTGGGCATCCGAAGTAGCGCCATCGCCAAAGTCCCAATGCCAATTGGTTGCCCTTTCGGATTTATCGGTAAAATTTACTTCATATCGTTGTGTACAAGTTTGTTCTACGGAAAACCGGGCCTTGGGTGGCTGGATGGTAATAAGCTCCTTTTTAGTCATCGTTTTCTCGCAGCCGTTATTATTCACGGTAAGAATAACGTCCTGCTTCCCCAGGCTGTGGAAGCGATGCGAAGGGTTTTCCCCTGTTTCTGTTGTATTTCCATCTTTTGGAAACTGCCACTCCCAGGTAGTACCCGCCGGCTGTGATTGGTTGGTGAATTGAACGGGAGCACCAAGACAGGCGGTAAGGGGATCTGCACCAAAATCAACAACGGGTACCGCCCCCACTTTGATAAACGCCTTTTTGATTAAAGAATCTGAACAACCTGAAGCGGTAGTTACTTTTAGCGTTACGGTATAAGTTCCCTCCTTTGAATAAGTATGCGTGGGGTTTGCACTGGTCGAATGGCTGTTATCACCAAAATTCCAATAATAATTTTTTATTGACTCCCGGCTTTTTACCTGATTCTCGAAAGAAATATTCATCCCGGTACAGCCACTATTTTCAGAAGCTTTAAAATCGATAACAGGTGCTGAGATGTGAATATACTCTTTCTTACGGATAGAATCCACACAGCCTTGCCGGTTTTTCACTTTAAGCTTTACATCAAAAAGGCCTTCCTTTTTATATGAATGTACAGGGTCTTTTTGGGTCGTAGTTCTCCCATCTCCAAAATCCCAATACCAGGAAGTAGCATTGCTGGAGGCATCCTGGAAGGAAACAGAAACAGGCGCTCCGCAAAATATTTCCTGGCCTGTTTTAAAATTGGCCTCCGGAGAAGGATAGGTGGTGAGTGATTTGGTCAAGGTATCGGTACATCCACCATAAAAATTAATTAACTTTACACTATAAACGCCTGCATTTTTGAACTTGTGTGTAGTATTAAGTTGATAACTACGGACTCCATCTCCAAAGTCCCAAAGGGAAGAATCCGGCATAGGGCTGCTGATATTTTTAAAAGACAGGGGGACCCCGGCACAGCCTTCCGGCAGTAGGAAGCTAGTTTTATAGGTACCTGCCTGGAT
The DNA here is from genome assembly GCA_964422465.1 of uncultured Chitinophagaceae bacterium. Lineage (GTDB taxonomy): Bacteria > Bacteroidota > Bacteroidia > Chitinophagales > Chitinophagaceae > FW021-bin31. The sequence continues at coordinate 5,004 of CAYRBD010000040.1, read as the reverse complement.
ATAGGCTTTTTTAACCACCGTATCCGAACAGCCTTCAACAGAAGAGGCAATTAGCCGGACCGTATAATCTCCTTTTTTGGAAAAAGTGTGAACCGGATTAGCTCCCGATCCGGTGGCGCCGTCTCCAAAATCCCATAGGTAAGCCACCTTATCCTGACCGGCAGCGGTTGCCTTAAAACGAACCTGCATGGGAGTGGTACAGGCAAAAGTCTGATCTGCTGAAAAATTCGCTTTTACCGCTTCATTGGTAACTATCGCAGACTTGTTCGTAATTGTGCTGGAGCAGCCCTCGCTATTGGTAACAGACAGCGTTATATTAAAGGCTCCTGCACGGTTAAATACATGAGAAGGGTTAGGCTGGTGAGAAACAGTGCCATCGCCAAAATCCCAAAGCCAACTCTTTATATTGCCGGACCCGGGAGAAGACCCGTCTTTAAAATTAACATTCAATGGATAACAACCGGAAACCGGACTTGCCAGGTAATCCACATTTGGCGTATCCGAAATCGTTATAAAAGCCTGCTTTGTCAACGTATTCTCATGATTTCCTTTATCCTTAACGGAGAGCGTTACGGTGTACCTGCCGGGTTTGTTATATACGGCCTGCGGGTTTTGAAGGGTCGATTTATTTCCATTTCCAAAATCCCAATTCCAGCTAACGGGACTGCCGGAAGACTGATCCGAAAAACTGACAATCAGCAGGGAACAGCCGGAAGTGGTGTCAGCAGAAAAATTGGCCTCTAACGAAGATTGTGCCCTTACGGATTCAGTAGAAAGACAGCCCAAAACACCAATAAGAAATAAAAAGGCATGAACAGCCCTCCTTCCGTATCCGGAAATTCGTCTAATCAAATTGTCATACATAGGTTGAGTTCATAACAGAACACAGGCGCCAAAGCACAAAACTATTCAAAAATCACTATACTTGCAGAATATAAAGAAGATTTATGGCAAAAACAGCCCTCCCTTCACCGTCGATAATCGTAAAAGACGCCCAGACCAAAGAAAATATCCAATGGGAAGATTGCCTGCTTTTGCTGAACACGGGTCCCCGTCAACTTCAATTGGGACTTTTTCAGCAGGATACACGATATTTTATCCGTCTGGTTTATTATCTCTTTGATACCCCTCTGGATGAAGAGGCGTTAAAAAACACAATCACGCAAATTCTTGCGGAAAATGGAATACTGGCATCACGCTGTAAAAAAACTCTGCTCACCTTCAATACTCCCTTCTATGCTTCAATTCCTTCTGATCTGTACCAGCCGGAGATGCAGGAGTCTTATTTTTCTTTTTTATATCCGGGAAAAAATAGCAGGGATTTACTCGCGGATGATGTCGCAGCCTGGAAGACGCGGATGATTTATGCAATAAACTCCTCTTTTTTGTCTTATACAAAAAAGGAATTTTCAAAGTTGTCGGTTTCTCTTCATGAAACCACCTTGCTAAGGCAATTGGCGGATATGCCAACCGACACGAAACATCTTTGCCTTTCCCTATATCCTGACCGGGTTTCAGTTGCCGTTATTTCTGACGGAAAATTGTTGCTCGTACAATCGTATAAGGCAATAAAACCGCTGGATGTGGTATATCATGTCTTAAATGTAGCTCAGCAGTTGAATTTGCAAAAAACCGGAACCAGGCTCTTCCTGGCCGGCTTTCATCCGAATGCAGATGAAATAGTTAATAAATTGTCTTCTCAATTCAACCAAACCGAATGGCTGGACCGTCCCGGAAACTGCCTTTATCCATCAGCTATGGAGATGCATCCCTCTCATTATTTCTATCATTTGGTATCTTTGGCTTTATGCGAATCATAAGTGGAAAACTGGGTGGAAGAAAGATCGTACCGCCTGCAAAAATGCCCCATACCAGGCCTACAACAGATGTTGCGAAAGAAGGCTTGTTTAATGTTCTCCAGAATGCTTTTCATATCGAGGGAAGCAAAACACTGGATTTGTTTGGCGGCACGGGATGCATAAGTTATGAACTGGCCTCACGGGGCGCAAAGGACCTGACCATAGTAGAACAAGACTCCAGACAAGTGCAATTTATACGAAAGACAGCCAGGAGCCTGGGGATATCGTTGAAAATAATACCTATTGATGTTTTCAAATTCATGCAAAGGAGCGGAGAACAATATGATTTTATCTTTGCCGGCCCTCCTTATGCCCTGAAAACCATCGACCAGATACCGGAAAAGATTTTTGAATATAAATTATTAAATTCCGGGGGATGGTTTGTTTTAGAACATACCCCGGATCATCATTTTGAGGGATATCCCTTTTTTTACAGGAAAAAAAATTACGGTACTACAATATTTTCTATCTTTATCCAACCCGACGAATAGAAATAACATGAAAAAAGCAGCATTATTCCCAGGCTCTTTTGATCCTGTAACCCTCGGACATATAGATATTATAAACCGGATCCTGCCTCTGGTGGATCAATTGTATATCGGCATTGGCGTAAACGCCGAAAAAGTATCTATGTTTTCCCTGAAAAAACGACTGTACTGGCTGGAGGAACTCTTTAAAAGTGAATCCAAAATAAAAGTAATAAGCTATGAGGGCCTGACTGTTAATATTTGCAAAGGTATTGGGGCCCAATACATCGTACGGGGTATCCGCAGCGTGAGGGATTTTGAATACGAAAGGGCCATTGCAGATATGAACAAAAAATTATTAAAAAACCTGGAGACTCTTCTTTTGTTTGCCTCTCCTGAATATAGTACCCTAGCCTCCACACTAGTCAGAGACGTGCTCAGGAACGGGGGGGATGTAAGCGCTTTCCTCCCTGAAACAATACTGGATGACCTGAAAAACGATAACCTTATTTTGGCCTGACAACTTCAAACAATACTATTTTAGAACACTTATTTTTTACTACGATCATGCATATAATTTGGCACAACCTGGATGTAAGTCTCGATTCCTTAAACGACATGGCAAAAGACACGCTGGCAGAGGTTCTGGGCATAGAATTTACAGAAATAGCGAGAGACCATCTGCGTGCCACCATGCCGGTGGACCAGCGAACAAAGCAACCATACGGGCTCTTGCATGGTGGGGCTTCCGCCGCCCTGGCAGAGACTATAGGTAGTGTAGCTTCGGGTTTGGTCATTGATATGGATACCCATTATTGCGTGGGTATATCTCTAAATGTGAGCCACATTCGATCGGCAAAAGACGGCTATGTGCATGGCGTAGCCTTCCCCCTGCATCTGGGCCGAAGCACCCACGTATGGGATATAAAAATCCATGATGATGAACGCCGCCTGGTAGCAGTCAGCCGCCTCACGGTTGCCATCCTCAAAAAAGAGGAGCAGCAGCAGAAAGAATTTTCCATAAAAAGAAAGATGAGAAAATAAAGAGGCTTTCATTTCAGAAATCAATACCTACCTTTGCATTTTTGCAGGGATAAACACATTTGAGGAGAGGTGCCGGAGTGGTCGAACGGGACGGTCTCGAAAACCGCTGTCCGCCTATGGCGGACCGGGGGTTCGAATCCCCCCCTCTCCGCCAATAAAATAAAGTGCTGATAATCAGTACTTTTTGTTCTATAGTAAGATCGCTTGTCGAACAACTTCTTATTGATAATAGCTCCATTCAATAAATCCTTCTTCTAAAAGTCTTTCCAATCCTATTATAAGTTGAAATCTCTCACTAAACATTGAATGCGCTTTGCATCAATATTTGCTCTCCACGTGGAATTCCTACTTCTGTTGCTATTTCTCTCCAATCGGTTATTGATAATTTTAGTTCATCAATAATGTGATTCATTTCAGTTTCTTCTAACCGGAAATATAGGCCTACACTTTTAGACAGTTTTATATCCAATGCATTATTATCCATATCAACATTTAATGCCAATCCATCCTTATCAATAGAAGGATTGATATCAAAGGCGGGTGACAAACGCCAGCCTTCTTCAGTTAGAATAAAGCCATGATTTCTTAAATGGTCATCGGTATTTGAAATAAGAATATTAAAAACCATCCTTCGCCAAAGTTGATGAAGGTCTTCTGTAATATTCATTCCTAAAAACTGGATAAACTCCACAATATCCAGGTAAGAAGGTACTTCTTCACGAATAAGTGTTTCATTTTTACCGGTCATGGTCATTGCAGAGGCGAAATGAATTCGCTCTTTCTTATCCCGGTCAAAACGTTTTGTAAAAAAAGTATGATGTTTTCCAGCCACTTTTTCTATTCGGGATTCCGTCATTTCAATTCCCGCATTAACAGCAAGCCGATATGCAAGATACTCCCAAGCTCCTTTATCAATCATATCATTGTTCGAAGGAAACTTGGCAATCCACAAGTTTCCCTTTTCGTCTAGCACATTAGCTTTGGGCCTGGCACCGCCCAGTGAGGAACCGGGTGCCATGAGCATAGCCAGCCATTTTCTAACTTCAGCCGTATCTTTATTCGATTCAATAAGCGCTGCTCCATGTTGCAGCTCTCTGACACTTGTCCATGGAGGCGCGGGAGAAACCGGATCATTATCCAGGAAATCACCTTCAGGGTCCTTTTTAAACCGTAAAGCTCCCATACGGCTCAGGTCGTGAACGCCCAGTAAAAAATCAATGTCGTATAGAACAGGGACCGGCTTATCTTGTTCTCTTGCCTGAATGGCAGCACGACGTTTCATTAAGGTCCTTCCCCATGTATCCGGCATAGAATCCAGAAATACGCCAAAATTTTCCTTTTCATTAGAAGAGGAATATTGCTGGCCGCTATACCAAGCAATATCCGGATCAAGCAAAATTTGTCCCCGCGATGATATCCAGTCCTTATCATAAGAGAAGCTGAATGCCTTTCTTCCTTTAGCCTGTTGCGCAGATAATATCCCCACACATTTAGGCCCGGCCATACCTTTCCAATCCGCATAAACCCATATATCTGTTTTACTTGCCATTATCCTTTTTTACCTATCAATTTTAAATCCTGTAACTTCCTCCCGAATTCATCATCTGCTGCCAGTTTCAGAAAATCATCCTGTA
>CAYRBD010000039.1:0-28033 GCA_964422465.1 uncultured Chitinophagaceae bacterium | reverse complement strand
AGCAAATAGCAGGATGAGTACTGCATTCTTCATACGTTTATGATTTAGTTTTTAAAGTAATAGGCCACAAACGTATGGGAACCAACCTCAAAACTATTTAAATATTAGTTCAAACATCATGAATTAATCACTCAAATTTGAATTAAGGACAGTTCACTAATTTTATTTATTTAAATAAATGGTAATAAATAGAATACATATAATTTTTATGTAAACTGTGTATTATTCTGGTTAAAATATAATGGATGAAAGAGAATATTTTAGTACAATTAGCTCATTAAAGTTGAACTATCCGCTCATTAAATGGGGATTTTTTTTATACAATTACCTGCTGTTTCCTACAATTATTTCTGAATTCAGTAGGGTTAACACCCATTGCCCGTTTGAATACCCGGTAAAAATAGGATATGCTGTTAAAACCACATTGAGCAGCTACTTCACTATTAGACAGACCGGATTTGAGTTTAACAATAGCGGTCTTAATCCTACGGTCTAAGAGGAACTCTGTAAAATTCATTTGGATTTGTGCATTTAAAAACCGGGCAAAGGTGGAACGGCTCATATTCAATTCTGTTGCTACATCTTCCAGAAGGATCGGCTCTGCAATATGGACAGAGGTGTATTCATAAAGGCGGTTGAGCAATTCAGTATTGCGATTCACTTCGGGAGTTACGCCGGTAGAGAGCTCTTTATAATCGGTACATTTAGATAATTCATAAACCAGGGTCCAGAGTCGCATGACGGCATAAAAACTATCCTTTTCCATAGAAATAACCTGAAGAAGGGGTTGTATTCTTTCTATGGCAGCGGCACTGAAAGAAACCCCTTTTGCTGCACATTCAAATAATCTCTTTATGGATTGAAACTGATTCTTATACAAATAGTTTTCAAATAAAGAAGGATGAAACTGGATGGTAATTTCATGAATGTTTTTTGAGGTACATTCTCCATCCATCCAGGCATGCCTGAGCTGGCGGTTGGCAATAAATACCAAATCTTTTTCTTTTATTGTTTCCTGAGAATCACCGATAATACGCAGTGCTCCCGAAGCGCCGGAGACAAAGTTAATTTCATATTCCGGATGAATATGAAGCGGGAAGGTAAAATTAGTCTTGCGCCGTTCAAATACCACAAAGCAATCTCTCTCTGAAAGAGGCGTGTTTTCTTTATAGACTTCCGGTAAAATCATATCAGTTTTTTTAAAACAACACAGAACACAAATTAATTCCAGCAAAACCGAAAATAACCAAGTATAGGTAAAAATAATGAATTTCCCTTATTGGCCAGATGTTAAGATAAAATGACCGGCTTAATTCCCGGAGATTATCCGTTCGGTAACGGTATTTTGGATCAAGTCTTTATGTAGAATTTTGCAAATTCCATCCCGATATTCCATTCCCGTAATACTTACTGTACGGACCTTGTTCTCTCTGTTCATGACCATATCGTTCTCCGGATTTCCATCGCCTCCCTGCAACTGAAACCGAAAAAGTTCATCCAGCGCAGGTTTCGGTTTTTTTATAAGAAACTCTACTAACCAGGCCTTTCGGCGTTCGTACCAATAGTCGGTATATAGCCAGGGGGAAGTCCATATATGTGGTTTTAGGGGATTAACAGTGGCGCTATTCGCCTTTTTCCCATCCCAGTCCAGCAGGCATATCTTCCCTTTTTGGAGAGCAACCAGCGTAAAGGCGTTGATTCTTTCAAAAGAATAATCTTTTAAAAAGCCTTCTATTGTGCCGTAATCGAAACTGTCCAGCACGACCCGGCCTCTGCTTTTTCTAAACGGGCCTTTGGGGTAGGCTCTATTTTTAGAACCATTGAGCAGACAGACCAGCCGGCCTTTGTCGTTCAAACATAAATTGGTTCCTCCCAAACGGGGTTCTTTCACATACCAGCGTGTTCCATCTGCTTTCTTTTCTACCACTTCTTTTCCTGCCCGGGAAGGATCTTCATCCCTGTTTGCGGCAAATAAAAAGCCGCCTTTTGTAGGAATATAAGTACAGGTACACATTATTTCTCCATTTCATACGTAGGCTTCTACCGGCTCGCAGGTACAAACCAGGTTGCGATCGCCCAGGGTATTATTGACCCTGGAAACCGAGGGCCAGAATTTATGATCTCTGATGAAGTCCAGCGGAAAAACGGCTTCCTGGCGACTGTATGGGTGCTCCCATTTGTCGGATATTATCATTTCCTGCGTATGAGGTGCATTTTTTAACAGATTGTCTATGGGATCGGCTTCTCCTTTTTCTACGGCTTCAATTTCTTTCCGAATGGCTATCATGGCTTCACAAAAACGGTCCAGTTCTTTTTTATCTTCACTCTCAGTGGGTTCGGTCATCAGTGTTCCCGGAACCGGAAAGGATAGCGTGGGGGCATGAAATCCATAATCCATCAGCCGTTTGGCTACATCCTCTGCTTCTATACCCAGCGATTTGAAGTCCCGCAGGTCGATAATAAATTCATGAGCGCAGGTATTGTTATGTCCACTATATAAAATGGGATAATATGGCTCCAGCCGGGTTTTCATGTAGTTAGCATTCAATACTGCAAACTCGGTAGCTTTTTTGAGCCCGCCGGCTCCCAGCATTTTCAGATAGCCATAAGAAATTAATAAAATGCTTGCACTGCCATAAAATGCAGCCGATATGGCATGGATTTTCTTTTTATGCTCTCTTTTGGTTACTGGATTTCCCGGCAGATAGGGTTTGAGTTTTTCATTGACGCAAATGGGACCGGCTCCCGGGCCACCACCGCCATGTGGGATAGCAAAGGTCTTGTGTAGATTCAAATGGCAAACATCAGCGCCAATAAATCCGGGACTGGTGTAGCCGGCCTGTGCATTCATGTTGGCGCCATCCAGGTAAACCAGGCCTCCGTTTTCATGGATAATCTCACATACCTCCCGAATAGCAAGTTCAAATACCCCGTAAGTAGAGGGATAAGTTACCATTACCCCTGCAAGGTTCTCTTTATTGGCCTCGGCTTTTTCCCGCAAATCCGTCACATCAATGCTGCCTTTTTGGTCACATTTTACAACTACGACTTTCATGCCTGCCATTACTGCCGAAGCGGGGTTGGTGCCGTGAGCGGAAATGGGAATAAGTACAACATTTCGGTTCTCTTCTCCCCGGTCCCGATGATAAGCTCTTATGGTCATCAGCCCAGTAAATTCGCCTTGGGCGCCTGAATTGGGTTGAAGGGAGCAGGCTGCAAGTCCGGTTATTTTGCACAGCATGTCTGCGAGTTCCTCCAATATCGCTTTATAGCCTCCGGCCTGTTCTTCCGGAACATAAGGATGCAGCCCGGAAAATTCCGGCCAGCTGAGAGGGATAAGTTCAGAGGCGGCATTCAGCTTCATGGTGCAGGAACCCAATGGGATCATAGCGCGGTCGAGGGCCAGGTCTTTATTTTCCAGTTTCTTCAGGTAGCGCATCATCCGGGTTTCGGAATGAAAAGCATGAAAGACCGGATGTGTGAGAAAAGGGCTTTGACGGACCAGGGAAGCCGGGATGTGCTGTTTTTCTCCCTGGGTAAGCTGCTTTTCAATAAGTTGCTTTTCCGCTGCCCCGGTAAAAACTTTTGCTATGGCTGCCACATCTTCAATGGAAGTTGTTTCATCCAGGGAAATGCCAACGTATTCTGCGCCATAATGGAAATTTATCCCTGCTTGTTCAGCTTCTTTTTTCAGGACCTTCGGATGATCTACTTTTATCTTCAGGGTATCGAAATAATATTCATTCTCCTGTTGAAATCCCTTGCTTTCCAATGTTTTGCTTAGAGCTCCGGCCAGCAGGGTTATTCTTTGTGCAATTTGTTTCAGCCCTTCCGGCCCATGATAAACGGCATACAATGCGGCCATGTTAGCCAGCAAAGCCTGGGCGGTACAAATATTAGAAGTTGCTTTTTCCCGGCGGATGTGTTGTTCCCGCGTTTGCAGGGCCATACGTAAAGCGCTGGCACCGGAAGCATCTTCAGATATTCCGATGATGCGGCCGGGAATGAGTCTTTTATATTTGTCTTTTGCAGCAAAGAAAGCGGAATGGGGGCCACCGTACCCCAATGGCACGCCAAAACGCTGTGCAGACCCGATAGCGATGTCGGCACCCAGCTTGCCGGGTGTTTCCAACAGGCACAAGGCCAGCAGGTCCGTAGCCATAATAACAGGTATTTCCTTTTCTTCGGCTTGCCGGATAAATTCCTGATAATCGAAAATGGCACCTTCGCTGTTGGGGTATTGCAGCAGGGCACCGCAAAAATCATCTGATAATACGGCTTTTTTGAAATCTCCAAATTCCAACTGAATGCCAATAGGTTCTGCCCTGGCACGTAATACTTCTTTTGTTTGAGAAAAAGTCTTTTCATCTACAAAAAAGCGGGGGGCAGTGGCGCTCCGTTTGTTTTTTACGGCATATACCAGGTGCATGGCTTCAGCAGCTGCGGTTGCCTCATCCAACAACCCGGCATTGGCAATGGGTAAACCGGTGAGGTCGCTCACCATGGTTTGAAAATTCAACAGGCACTCCAACCGTCCCTGGGAGATTTCTGCCTGGTATGGCGTGTATTGGGTGTACCAGCCGGGATTTTCAAACACATTGCGTTGGATGACCGATGGCGTGATTGTATTATAATACCCCTGCCCGATATAAGTTTTTAATATTCTGTTTTTAGCTGCCTTTTTCTTCAAATTCTGAAGGTACTGATATTCACTTTCGGCTACCGGTAAATCCAGCTCTTTTGGCAGGCGGATGTCAGAGGGTACTGTTAATTCCATTAATGCAGCAGGGCTGTCCACACCAATGGTATCCAGAAGTTCCCAGGTCTCTGCTTTATCCGGTCCGATATGTCGGTTCCTGAAATCAGACCGTTGTTGTTCAAATAAGTCCATAGTTATTTCACGCTTTGGCTTTTTTCACAAATTGTGCGCAAAATTACGGGAGTTTATTTGATTTACTCCTTAAATGTGGCCGTATTATTACACACTTATGGTAGAACTCGACATGGCAGCGCCAAACATCCCTCCTGCAATCACGGCAATGACAACCAGCGCCATGATGATCAGATAAATAAGGGTTAAGATACCTACGAATTTGAAAAAGCGATTCAGATGATCAAAACCGCTCAGCAACTGTTCCTGGGAATCTCCATCCACCGCCTCCCGCGTCCGTTTGGCAAACCGGTATAAGAAAAGACAGGGAATAAAATACAACAGTGCGATGATGAGATAAAAAATGGTAATGGCTACTGTTCCACCAAAACGTGGAATACTTTCTATCTGAGAAAGAGTGGTCATGAGGCTGCCCATTGAAAAGGCCATGATCACAATGAAAGCGGTAATGACGAAGCCTACCACTGCCAGGAATTTTGCCCATTTAACCGTATTCCTGATGTAAGACTTTAGTTGGTCATCAACGACCAGTGGGGCCTGAGGTGGGATTTGTGTTTCCATAGTTTGAGTATTTAATTATCTAAAGTAATGGGTTTTTCTTAATTTACGCTACTTTTAAGAGAAAATATTAGAATGATGGAATTAATTGTTGATAAAGAAGCCGGTCCCCATGTGGCCCATATTCAACTCAACCGCCCTAAAGCGTTGAATGCCCTTAACCCTTCCCTGATGAATGATCTGGGGAAAACTTTAAAAGAAATGGATGAAGAGGATGCTGTTCATGTGGTAGTCATTTCCGGAAATGAAAAGGCCTTTGCTGCGGGAGCCGATATCCGGCAGATGGCCGATAAATCCACTATAGAGATGTATCAGCTGGATCAATTTGCGGTTTGGGATGAAATTCCACATTTAAAAAAGCCCCTTATTGCTGCCGTAAGCGGTTTTGCGTTAGGAGGCGGATTTGAGTTGGTTATGATGTGTGATATGATTATTGCCAGCGAAACAGCTCAGTTTGGACAACCGGAAATCAAGCTGGGGGTGATCCCCGGCGCCGGCGGAACCCAGCGCCTGACCCATGCATTGGGGAAAGCCCGGGCTATGGAATTTATCTTAACCGGTAAATTCATGGATGCACACGAGGCGCTGCAAGCGGGGCTTATCAATAAGATTATTCCACAGGAAAAATACCTTGAAGAAGCGCTCAATATTGCTGCTCAGATTGCTGCCATGCCCCGGCTGGCCGTGCAGGCGGCTAAAGAATCCGTACTAAATACCTTTGAAATGCCTCTTCGGGAAGGTTTACGCATGGAGCGTAAAAATTTTTACATGCTTTTTGACACCCAGGATCAAAAGGAGGGGATGGCTGCTTTTATTGAAAAAAGAAAGCCTCATTTTAAAGGAAAATAGGAAAGAAAGCTGTGGCATCCGGCAGCATGATGTTTTTCCCATTTAGATTTGGTTCAATCGTTGCAAGAAGGGGGATTTTGCTTAATTTCGCGCAAAATTCTTTATGGGATTGACGATGGCGAAGCCATGCCCTGTTATTAAAATTCAGGTTTCTTTTATGAAAATCTTCTTTTTGAGTTTTGGGGTCCTTCTATTGTCTTTTTTGGCGCCCACAATGGTTCAGGCGCAAAATACCAATAGTCAGGACATCAGCAGTATGAATTTCAGTTCGATCCATGTGGACGATCTTAGCGACCAGCAGATACGCCAGTTCATGCTGAAGGTACAAAAAACAGGACTTGGAGAAAATAAACTTGACCAGATTGCCCTGGCAAAGGGGCTTCCACCATCGGAATTGCAAAAGCTTAAAGCCCGTATTGCTAAGCTCAAAGTGGAAGATGCTCAAAAATTGGAATCGAAAGGAATGTCTTCCAATGGGTTGGATACCACTCAGATACCTCCCGGTTTTGGCGCCGCCAACGACAGCATGAGCAGTAAAATAACCCGGATGGAGGATGCGCTGAAAGCGTTGCAGCCTAAAATTTTTGGTGCCGAATTGTTTAACAACCCCAACATGACCTTTCAGCCCGATCTGAGCATACCCACTCCTCAAAATTACCAAATTGGCCCGGAAGATCAGATCGTTATTGATGTTTATGGCTATTCGGAGGCAAATTACAACCTGACCGTATCCAAGGAAGGAGCCGTTAACATTCCATACATCGGGTTGGTATATATTAATGGACTGACGATTCAGGAGGCAACTAGAAAGATCAAAACCAAACTGGCGGATGTTTATTCGGGAATTAAAACCGGCAAAACTTCTGTTGCTGTAAACATTGGGAAAATTCGCAGCATTAAAGTAACACTCATGGGCGCCATAACCAGACCGGGTACTTATACGCTGCCTTCCCTGGCAACTGTTTTTAATGCCTTATACGCTTCCGGAGGGCCCAATGAAAATGGCTCCTTTCGGGATATCCAATTGATCCGGGATAATAAGGTTGTGGCGCATTTAGACGTGTATGATTTTTTGATGAAGGGAGACCAGAGCAAAAATGTTCATCTCCATGACCAGGATGTGATTCGGATTCCTACCTACAATGACCGGGTTGAAATAACCGGGGAAGTAAAGCGGCCCGGACTATTTGAAATGAAACCGGGAGAAACCATGAAAGACCTGCTTCAATATGCCGGTGGATTTGCTAATGGAGCCTATACAGCGAAGATAAAAGCCGTTAGACTTACTCCCACACAAAAGGCTGTAACCGATATCTCGGCATCGGAGTTTGATACTTTTCATCCCCAAAATGGCGATAAATTTTCGGTTTCTACCATTTTAAACCGGTTTACCAATCGTGTTATCATAGACGGGGCCGTTTACCGGCCGGGGCCCTTTGAACTTACCTCCGGTTTGACTTTAAGTCAATTAATTAAAGAGGCTGATGGGCTAAAAGAAGACGCTTTTCTTCCCCGCGGATATATCGTCAGACAAAACCCCGACCTGACTACTTCTACCTTGCAATTTAACCTCTCCAAAATTATGCAGGGTACGGCGTCCGATATTCCGCTGCAGAGAGAAGATGTAGTACATATTTATTCTATTTTTGATCTGAGGGATCAGTACACTGTTTCTATAAAGGGGGAGGTGAGAGATTCCGGTGTTTATCAATATTCTGAGGGAATGACTTTGGAGGACCTCATTATGATGGCGGGGGGCTTTACAGAGGGCGCTTCACCCCAACGTATAGAAGTTTCCCGACGGGTGACGGACACTACGAATGCGGGATCGGCATTAGTACATATCGCCAAAATATTTCAGGAAAATGTAGATAAAGATCTACAGTTGCAAGCCTCTCAGTTTGATTTAAAGCCTTTTGATATTGTAGTGGTGCGTAGTTTACCCGGTTTTTCCACCCAAAGGCAGGTACGTATCCAGGGAGAGGTATTGTATCCCGGTATTTATACGCTCACGACAAAGAACGAACGAATTTCCGACCTCATCAAGCGCGCGGGAGGCCTTACTGATCTGGCATATCCACAAGGAGCTTCCCTGAAAAGAACTATGAATATTGATAGTTCCGGGCTGGTCAGATTAAAGCAACAAAAATTCAAACAACTGCAGACGAATGTGGAAGGGGATTCTGCCCAGTTGGCAGAATTGAATGCTCAATTGATTCACAATGATTTTGTGGGGATTCATTTGGATCAGATTTTGAAAAACCCCGACTCTCCCAGTGATCTTTTTCTTGAAGAAGGAGATATCATAAATATTCCACGGAGATTGCAAACAGTAAAGGTTAATGGGGAAGTCTTGTTTCCAGTTACTACACGTTTTCAGCCTGGGCGGTCTATGCGCTATTATATTTCTCAGGCGGGCGGTTTTTCCGAGGATGCCAAGAAGGGGCGTGTATATGTGATATATGCCAATGGGTTTGTGAAAAGTACAAGCCATTTCCTTTTTTTCAAGAGCTATCCCAACCTGGAGCCCGGGGCGGAGGTTTTCGTGCCTTATAAAAAGCCGAAAAATACGAGTGCAAGAGAGGTTTTGGGCGTTACTTCGGCCGTTTCCAGCCTGGCGTTGTCAGTTTTGGCGATTATGAATTTGTTGAAAAAGTAATTACTTGTGCACGCTTTGGCTCCCTGGCCCAGTCTTATAGATTCATTTGTTTATCCGGATTGCAAGAATTGCTTTCTACGAACAGGATGCTTCTGCGGCACATATATTAAAATATTGTATTATTAAATGAAATTAAGTATTTACTTCTCGCAGGCTTGTTTACTCATTTATGGTTTGGTCGCTACGCGACTATAGAGGAGGGGGAATTCATAAGTTTTTACCAATATTTATCCCTGCCCGCCGTATAAGACTTTGGTACTCGGCGGCCAAAGCCTCTGGCGACAGTTCGAAGGCGGGGCTACGCAACTACCTAAGTGCCGCGACTACTTAAGTGCCGTTAGGCACAAAAGATCGGTAAAAAACAGAATAACATTCCTTTAAGTGCCGTAGGTACTTAACATTGACAGTGTGAAACTATGGAATATCCCAAAATCGAGTTTTGAATGAGCAATTCAATTAAATAAATATTAATAATGAGCATTAAATACCTGGTTCAATAAGATGGCCCGAAAATCGGATTTTCAGGAAAAAGATGAGGTTTCCTTAAAGGAAACGTTCTTAAAGATTCGCCGTACCTTCCATTTTCTTATTCATAAATGGAAGATCATAGTTATTTGTTGTCTTGTAGGTTTACTTTTAGGACTTGCCTATGCTATTTTTTCCCCTGTTAAATATTCTGCTACTGTTACCTTTGTTACCGATACTCAAAACAATCAGAATACCGTCAGTGCGGTTTCAGGTTTAGCTGCGGCAATGGGTTTAAATCTGGGAGCTACAAATGGGAGTGCCCTCTTTTCGGGAAAGAATATTTACGATCTTATGAAGACGCGGCGCATTTTAAAAAATACGCTTCTTACGCCTGTTACCATTGATAAGAAGAAGATTCTGTTGATTGATCGTTATATCGAAATGGAGAATTTAAGGGAAGAGTGGCAGGACAAACCTTATTTAAAAGATATTTCCTTTGATATTGATTCTTCAAAATTTACCCTCTATCACCACAAGGTTATTTCCTCCATTTGCAAATCTTTAATAGAGGATAATCTCCAGTTCCCCGGTGGTTCAGGAAGTTCTTCCCTTATGACCGTCTCGGTTATTTCTCCTGATGAGTTATTTTCCGAGCTTTTTGCCAATAATCTTATTGAAAATGTAGGGAAATATTATGTAAATACTACGACAAAAAAGGCCCGGACCACATTAAATATATTAGTCAGGCAGTTAGATTCTGTTCGAGGGCAGCTCTATGAAACGATGGCTAACGTAGCCACATTTTCTGACAAAAATGTGGGTTTAGTCAGGCAGGCTCCCTTGGTTAGCCAGCAGAAAAGCACTCTTAAAATGGAGGTCAATTCTTCCATATATAAGCAACTGGTGACCGCAGTAGAAAGCGCGAGGATGAATCTGAGGAAAGAGACACCCCTCTTTGAAATTGTGGATGAACCGGTTTTGCCTCTGAATAAAATACGCCATGGAAAGGTAACATGGTCTTTAATCGGGATTTTTGTTGGTTTATTTCTTTCGTGTATTTGGCTGATAATGGTATATGCATACAGGGCAGTTATGAATGAGGATTTTGTGAATACATAAGTTATTGTTATATTTGAGACCTTTTTATATTATATATAATTTATGAAATAACATGCAGTTCTTTAATCGTTTTTCCTATAATCTGAAATTAATCCTGATTGTTGTTCTTTTCGTAACTACTAACTCTTGCAGAAAAGTAAGAAATGGGCCAATCGGTCCCCTTACGCTTGTTTCTACTGTTCCACATCAAACTCAAAATCTGATTATAGTCACAATTGATGGACTTCGATGGCAGGAAGTGTTCCAGGGAACGGATTCTATTCTCTTATTTAACCGGAAATATGTTAGTGCCGGTAACAAGGATGAAATGATCCAGAAGTTTTGGAATAGGGATTCACATGAAAGAAGAAAAGAATTAGCTCCTTTCTTTTGGAAGGTTATTGCTAAAAATGGACGGCTGTATGGTAACAGAACTCTGGGAAATAAGGTAAATGTAACCAATCCATATTGGTATTCTTATCCCGGGTATAATGAGATATTTACCGGTTATGGAGACCCTAGAATCAATTCAAATTATTATGGGGAGAATCCAAATTATAATATTCTTGAATTCTTTAACGAGCAGGCTGGCTTTGAGGGAAATCAGGTGGCCGCATTTTGTCAATGGCCCAAATTTACAGATATCTTAGCCGTACCTAGAAACCATTTATATGTAATCGCAGGCGGACAGAGCAAGGGTCCTTTGGACGCTTATTTAAAGGATTCGACGACCTCTCTGCTCAATGAATTTGCAAAAAATGAACCTGTTTTTTCGGTTAACAGAGAAAATGGGCTTTTCAACATTAAAGATATCAGAACCTATCTCGCTGCGAGACAATATTTGGAAAAAGATAAACCAAAGGTACTTTATATCTCATTTTCAGAAACAGATAAAAATGGACATTGGGGTATGTACGATGGATATTTAATGGACTTTTATAATATTAACCTGATGCTCAGCAACCTATGGGATTATCTCCAATCTGATTTACAATACAAAAATAAAACGACACTCTTTATTACCGCGGACCACGGTAGAGGAAGAGAGGCAAAATGGACGGATCATGGGCATGATACTCCCTATTCTGATGAGATATGGTTTGCTGTAATGGGGCCGGATACAAAGCCTGAAGGAGAGATACAGGTAGAAGAACAGTTATATCAAAAGCAGTTTGCCAAGTCATTAGCTGCCTTTCTGGGATTTAAGGTTAAAGGCATAAAAAGCATGGGAAAACTAATATCCGGATTAATGGATGAGTAATTTCATTTTCACTCCAATTATCTTATTAAGAATTAATCATTACTTAAGGCGTGGGCTCTCTTAGGGACAAAACTATTTCCGGAGTCTTCTGGTCTTTTGGGCAACAGTTTGGAGGTAAGGGAATAGCTATCTTAACCACTGTTATTTTAGCGAGGCTGTTGACCCCCCGTGATTTTGGATTGATAGCTATGCTTTCAGTCTTTATTTCGGTAAGTCAGGGTATTTCTGAAGGAGGATTTAATCAGGCGTTGATTCAAAAGAAAAATGCGGATGAAGAAGATTATTCTTCGGTATTTTATATAAATCTGGTAGTAAGCCTTTTTTTATATATAACCCTTTTTTTCTGTGCGCCTTTAATAGCTGATTTTTACAGTCAACCCGAATTGATCCCAATGACAAGGGTGCTGTCTCTTGTTTTTGTTATCAATTCTTTCTCCTATGTCCAAAAGGCCCGGTTGGCAAAGGAAATGAAGTTCAAAACACTAATGGTAATTCATTTGCCTTCAATAATTATTTCAGCTATTGTGGCCCTTACCCTGGCTTATACTGGATTTGGAGTTTGGAGTTTAGTCGTTCAACAGTTGGTGCAACGTACTGCTTATGCCGTCCAGATTTGGATTTATGCTAAATGGAAGCCTTTATGGACTTTTAATAAGGACAAAGCAAAAGGACTGTTTTCGTTTGGCAGCCGGTTAATGGTGGCTAACGTTTTTAATAAATTTTATAACAATGCGTATTTTTTAGTTATTGGTAAATTTTTTGCAACAGATATCCTGGGGTATTATAAGGCATCGGATAGCTTAACAAAAGCACCTACACAAACAATTGCCAATGCAATTAAAGCGGTAACCTTCCCCAGCTTTTCATCTATTCAGGATGATAATGAGCGACTTAAGAGAGGATACAAAAAGGCTATCCAGTTGGTGCTTTTTTGGGTATGTCCTGTTATGGTTTTAGCAGCAGTTATGGCCACTCCCTTATTCCGGCTGGTGTTGACTGAAAAGTGGTTGCCGGCTGTTCCTTATTTTAGAATACTTTGTGTAATTGGCATAATTATCCCTTTAAGTGATTTTAATCTGGATATAATAACCGTAAAAGGACGTAGTGATTTATTTCTGAAACTAAACATAGTAAAAAAGATAATACTCACCATTGGAATTATTGCTACTTTCCCCTTTGGGATATGGCCGTTGCTCATTTTTCAGGTCTGCTATAAAATTTTTGTTTACTTTTTTAATGGATATTTCACCGGTGGCTATATCAATTATCCTGTAAAAGAGCAATTGATAGATGTAATTCCGATTATAGGCCTGAGTCTGGGCATGGGATTACTTGTGTTTGGGTTGGATCTCTTAATTAGGGATTGGACGGACCTCTTACGATTAGTAACAGGAGTGTTATTGAGCTTTAGTTTCTATTTTACGGTTGCTAAATATACCCATCTTTCTACCTTTGAGGAAACGATAAAGATTGTGAATGAGCGGTTAAAAAGGATAATTAAGAAATAAAGGAACAATGTCGCTGAGTTAAGCATCCGTGTTGATTTTGGCTTCGCTCAATCATCATGAAAACGGGGGCTGAGCGTAGTCGAAGCACCTCCTGGAAATCGTTAACTTAAAGACATTGAATAAAGGAAGGGTTACCTCAAAATTTTAATGATAGAATTAGGTCTCATGTCTCATTAACTGTTTATTCGTTGAATGTTTCATCGCTACGCGACTTAAGTGCCGCAGGTACATAACCTTGACAGCCTGAAACTATTAAATATCCGAAAAACGAGTTTTAAATGGGTAATTCAATTTAATGATAATGACGGATTATTATTATTCCAGTATCAGTTTTGAAAAAGATGAAAAAGGTTTTAAACATAATTTAGATGGGGACTTTGCCTGCTTTACTTTATGGAAATCAGCCAGACCTTATTTTAATAAAATAAGAGATTTGCTTTCCAGCCGTTTTGAAATCCTGTTAGAAACAGAGATTGAATGGAGCAGGAAAAATTTTCATGAAAATGCTGAACGGTTGTATGAATCTCCTGTCTATAGAGAGAAATCTAATAGCAGTCTGCATTCAAAGCATGCCATAAAGATAGGTGACACAAAATTTATTTTACTTATTGTCAGGGATAAAAATCCAAGATATACATATGCCAAATCAGTTTCCGGGAAAATAGAATTATCCAATTTAAATATAGTGGAAGCTAAATATACAATGAGAAATTGGATACAAAATGATACCGGAGTAAAGTTTGGAATACATTCAACAAATAGCATTTATGAATTTTTCTTTCAGGCGCCTTTATTTTTAGGAATAGAGATGTTCAAAGAGTTGTTGAATGGCAAAAAACAAACGATAAGCAAAATAAAAAAGGATTTAGAAGGGGCGGATGGCTGGCAGAATTGGAAAGAAGTATTTGATATTTTAAATGTAACAAATAATTATCTTGTCCTTCGAAGTTTTGAAACCTTACCGGAATTATATGTTGAAAAAGATTTAGATGTACTTACTGAAAATTACCAATTGTTTGCATCTGCCCTTGGAGTGAAGCAAAGAAAGGATTTTCCTTATAAAGGAACTATTCAGGTAAACAATGAGCAGATAGATATAGATATGCGTTTTGTAGGAGACAATTATTTTAATACTTCATGGGCTAAAGACATACTTCAAACAAAAACGCTTAAAGACGGTATTTTTATTCCAAGAGTTGATCATTATTTTTTTACTCTGCTCTATCATGCAAAGGTTCAAAAACCCAGGGTTAAAGAAAAATACTATGGTATTTTGGATAGTACGGCTAAAAGCCTGGGCTTTTGTTGGTATAATACAAGCTTATTAGACGATGATGACGAGATTGGAAGATTATTAAGGGGCTTTTATGAAAGTAATGGCTTTTATTATGAAGACCCTGTGGATAAAAAGGTATATAAAAATAAGGAAATCATCAGGCTATTGCCTACAAAAGAAAAATTTTCAGAAACGAGTTCTTTAGGGGCAAAAGCAAGACTAAAAAGAATCCTTCCGAAAAAGATAGCCGATTTTTTATATAAATTAAAGAAGAAAATCGCTAGCTAAAACCAGGTGTTTAGAAGGGCATGAAGAAACGAATCCTTAGATATATTGGCCGGTCACTTC
Organism: uncultured Chitinophagaceae bacterium; assembly: GCA_964422465.1. Classification (GTDB taxonomy): domain Bacteria; phylum Bacteroidota; class Bacteroidia; order Chitinophagales; family Chitinophagaceae; genus FW021-bin31. The sequence continues at coordinate 13,117 of CAYRBD010000039.1, read as the reverse complement.
AAAAGTCGGGTATTGAAATAGGCAAATTCCCTACTGTAGAACAGGTCTATAAACAAGTACAGAATGAGGACGCTAAGATCCGGATTTGCAAGTTGAACCGGGTTTGTAAATCTGCCCGGCTTTTTAATAATCAGAGATATTATAACGATCTGCTAAAGCAATTCATACCCGGATGGGATGCGGAGATTAAAAATGCGGTTTTTATAGGTTCAGGTATTGGTCAAAACAGCCTGAATATCTTTAGAAAGGTTCAAATAAGTGAAGGTTTCTATTTTGAGAAAGTTTATTCCTCTGCTTCCTGTGAATTAAGCGTTATCGAATGGTTTGAGCGTTTTGTTTATGATGTAATAAAGGAAAAGATAAAGGTTCCTAAGGTTTGGAAGATATTTAAGGGTTCTCTTCTGAGCATTGTTTATTTTGAATATTTGGATCTGAGGCCTTTACCAACAGATCAAATGGAAGATAGCCTGGTAATGTATTCGGTAAAACTTTATAAGATATCAGCAAATAAAGACCTTTCTTTTCTTCAGAAAGAGGGGCCTGAATGTATTGGTGATTATAGAAACCATTTTCAATGTCAAAGGTATTTTCAACTTGCTAAAAAAAGATTATTAGGCCAACAAATTGATTTTGAAGCTCTTAAAATTTTAGTATCCTCATCCAGAAAAGTTTTAACCCATGGCGATATTCAGGAGACAAATGTTTTTGAAGGCTGTGTCCTTCTTGATTGGGATTCATTTGGTATTTTCCCGGTAGGTCTTGACCCGGCGTATTTATACTATAAATTATTGGTTTTTAATAAAGTTGGTTTAAGTCCGGTAGAATGGCTGATAAAACATTATAAAAGTGAAATTTTGAAGAAAGACTGGATAGATTTCCAAAGGAATTTTATATATTTTTTATATATTTTTTCTGCTAAAAGGTTTAAAAATGGACAATTTAAAGAATTAGAAGTTCAGTTGATTTATTTCTTGAAAAAGTGTTAATTATTTTTGGATGTTTTCTGTAGTTATTCCTTTGTATAATAAAGAATTGTGTATTGAGAATACTATTCAATCGGTATTGGATCAGACCTTCCGGGATTTTGAGATTGTTGTGATCAATGATGGTTCTACGGATAATAGTGAGAATAAGGTGAGCAAATTTTCGGATTCCCGAATTCGGCTTATTAAACAGGAAAATCAGGGGGTATCTGCAGCAAGAAATAGAGGGATCATAGAAGCCAAACATGAATGGATAGCTTTTTTAGATGGTGATGACTTGTGGCCTCCGGAGAAACTAGAGATTTTCAACAAATACATACAGGATATACCCGATCTCAATTGGGGTTTTTCTGGTTATGCATTGCAGGAGAATAATGTGGTCATAAAAGAATATTTGTATGAAATTGAGCCCCCAAGAGTTAATAATATTTTTGACTGTTTGTTAGGGGGGATAAAGATAATAACGCCGAGTGTTATAGTAAGAAGGTCGGTGTTGGTGGAAAATAATTTTTTCTTTACCCCTGGATTGAATCGTTCGGAAGATCGGGAAGTCTGGTATAAATTGTGTTGCTTTGATAAAAGGCCTTTATATGTGAATAAGTGTCTTTCCATATATGTTATAATGACTGGCCAGGAGTCTCTCTCCAGCAGAGGTAAGATATTGGATCCGGATTTTAACTTTTTAAGTATGGAAAAAAGGATAGAGAAAGATTTGGATAAGTTGGACAAGATAGATAGAAGCCTATTCCTAAAATACCTTAGGAAATTCAATGAAAAATTTATGTACACCTACTGGTTGAGATGGAAATCTCTTCCGAGGCGTTTCAAAAATTATTTACCCCGATTAGAATACTTTTTTCTTTTATTAACGGCATGGATGCCTTATTCTTCAAAAAAGTTTTTACGAAGAGGAATTGATTTTTATAAAAGGAAAAGAGCGGTCCTTTATTCTAAAAGTCAGGCCAAATGGATTTTATAATTTCGTGGGTGGACCCCAACGATCCGGAATGGCAACAGGAATATATTAAACACAAGGAAAAAGAGATCGGAGATTCCCATTTGGCGAGATTTAGAGACTGGGACAATCTTCATTTTTGGTTTCGAGGAATAGAGAAATTTGCACCCTGGGTTGAGAAGATTCATTTCGTCACTTGGGGTCATGTGCCCAAATGGTTGGACATCAGGAACCCAATACTTCATATTGTCAATCATGCTGATTTTATTCCAACTAAATATTTGCCCACCTTTAGCTCCCGGGCCATAGATTTAAATTTCCACCGGATAGACGGATTGAGTGAAAATTATGTTTATTTTAATGATGATACCTTTTTGATAGATAAGGTTAAAGAAACAGATTTTTTTAAAAGAGGCAGGCCATGTGACATGGGCGTTTTTTCGGAGTTGACAGGGTGGAATTATAATCATACGCTTGTGGAAAACCTCTTTATCCTGAATAAGTATTTTTCCAAAACCAAAATGGTAAAGCAAAAGCCTTTCAATTGGTTTAATCCTAAGTATGGGAAAGAAGGAATTAGAAACCTATTGCTTTTCCTGGCTAATAAAAACAGATACACCGGTTTTTATAACCCACATATACCATCGCCCCGCAGGAAAGGAACCTTGGCTCTGCTTTGGGAAAAAGAGTTTGCAGCCTTAGACAAATCCTGTAGCTATAAATTCAGGAATTATAATACCATTAATGAATATCTTCAACGGTACTGGGAGTTGGCATCTAATAATTTTTATCCGACAGACGTTAGAAAATTAGGGCAGGAACTTAAGTTGCATAATTTAGATATTTCTTTTGTTTTGGACTTTATTATTCACCGGAAGAAGCCAATGATTTGTTTGAATGATCATGTAGATATGAAATTTGATATAAGTTTTGAGAATACCAGAGAAAAAATCAGAGAAGCCTTTGAACAGATTCTACCTGAGAAGTCAAGTTTTGAGATCTGATGTAGAACTTTAGAATAAAATATAAATGGATAGAAATGTAGCTGTTATTTTAGCAGGTGGAAAAGGAGTCAGACTAAGAGATAGCAGACCGAAGCAATTTTTAAAAATTGCAGGAAAAAAAGTTATTGAACATACTATTGAGGTATTCGAGAGCCATGCTGGTATTGACGAGATTGCTGTGGTTTCCAATCCTGATTATATAAAGGATGTAGAAGCTATAATGGTTTCCAGGAATTATTCCAAGGTAAAAAAAATCCTTGCCGGAGGAGCGGAACGATATGATTCTAGTTTGACCGCTATCCGTTCTTATGAAGGAAAAGAAGTTAATCTTATCTTTCATGATGCTGTTCGCCCACTTGTCAGCCACCGAATTATTTCTGACTGTCTTGAGGCGCTCCAGAATTATAATGCTGTTGACGTGGCGGTAAAAACTACCGATACCATAATTTCTGTTGCAGATAAATTCATTCAGAAAATCCCGAATAGAGATTACCTGTATAATGGTCAGACTCCGCAGGCTTTCAGATTATCTACTATCAGGAAGGCTTATGAAAAAGCGCTAAAAGATCCTGATTTTAAAGCAACAGACGATTGCGGGGTGGTTAAAAAATATTTACCCCAAGAGAAGGTATATGTAGTGGAAGGAGAAGGTTACAATATGAAACTGACTTACAAGGAAGACATTTTTTTACTGGATAAATTATTCCAGTTACGGACCGTAACAGAGAATAAAAAGGAGCTCTTGCCGAAAGCCAGGGAACAATTATTTGGAAAAGTTATTGTGATCTTTGGTGGAAGTTATGGTATTGGAAAAGACATTGCGGATTTGTGTTTGGCCAGTGGTGCTAAAGTGTATTGCTTTAGCCGGGGACTGAATGATACTGATATCTCTAAAGTGGAGGAAGTAAAAAAAGCTTTGAGATCAGTATTTGAAAAAGAACAAAAAATAAATTTCGTTATTAATACTGCTGCAATCCTGAGTAAGCAGTCTTTAAACAACCTGAATTATGAGGAAATCAGAAAAAGCATGGAAGTGAATTATTTAGGGGCCGTTACGATAGCTAAAGAGAGTTTTCCCTATTTAAGATTGTCGCATGGAGGGCTTTTATTATATACCTCAAGCTCTTATACGCGAGGCAGAAGTTTATATAGTTTATACTCTTCAACCAAGGCCGCTATTGTAAATCTTGTACAGGCATTGAGTGAGGAATGGGATGTTGTAAAAATAAATTGTATTAATCCGGAAAGAACCAAAACCCCTATGCGGGTAAAAAATTTTGGAAATGAGCCTGAAGGCACCCTTTTAAGTGCTAAGCAGGTAGCAATAGCCTCCATTAATACGCTGTTTTCGAACTTTTCCGGCCAGGTAATTGATGTAAAATTATAAACCTATCATCCCGGTCTGCCTGACTTCATAAAATTTGGGGCTATTAATCTGATTATGGTGAGATATTTTCAATTAATTAAGCAAGTCTTATCTTCAGTCAACAGGCTGTTACCTAAGTATGAAAAAGTTATCGTAACAAGTAGTACGGGAATTGAGGCCAATGCTGTAGAAATAGCTAAGTATTTGGCTCAAAACAGTACTCTTCAGGTAAGATTTGCTGCTGAAGCTAAGTTTTTCCCCTATCTGCCAAAGCTTCTGCCGGAAGGAAGAATAAAATTTGTGAGGCGTAGGAGTATTTATTTTTATTATCAGTTGCTAAGCAGTAAATATATTTTTGGTACCCATGAAATATTTCTTACCCGATTGTCAAAAAGACAAATTTATACCAATGTATGGCATGGAGTGGGGCATAAAAACATTAAAAAACTGAGGAATGAAAAGGGGCTGAATACGCCTGCCACCTTTACCGTAGCCACTTCTGAAATGACCCGGCAAATGTTTGCCCGGGCATTTGGAGTTTCACCGAACTCTGTTTTTATTTCGGGTTACCCGAGAAATGACCTCCTTTTGCAGCTCCAACAAAGCAAAGAATGGATAAATATAAACCTGAAAGAAACTTTATCCGGGTATGAGAAAATCTTAATTTGGTTACCTACTTTCAGGAAGCATAAAAACGGTTGGGTGGAAACCAGGGGCGAGGATATTAATAACCCTTTTCAGGTTAGGGATTTTGATGTGCGAAGGTTCAATAATTTGTTGAGGGAGAAAAATGCACTCTGTATAGTTAAGCCCCATTATTTTTCAAATTCGGAATTTAAGAATAAAGGGCTGGACCAAATTTTGTTTATTGATGATGAATGGCTTGTAAGCCGGGGAATTACTTTATATCATTTGTTGCCTTATACAGATATCTTAATTACAGATTTTTCCTCTGTAATGATTGATTATACTTTACTCAATAAGCAGGTTATCTGCTTTTCTACTGACTTTGAGACATATAAATCCGATGGTGGATTTTATTTTAAAGAAGTAGAGACAATGTTACCCACTAAACTTTTAAAGAGTCAGGAAGATTTTTTTAAACATTTGGAATTAGTATTAAATGCGGAAGTTGACCCGTATGAGGATAAAAGAAACAGGATTAAAGATTTATATTTTAAATACCAGGACGACCAGAGCACAAAAAGAATCATTTCCCATGTATTTGGAGATAATTTATAACCCTTAAAAATAGCAATGCCTTATTTTGGAGGAACTGAATAAAGGAGAAGTTAGAAAAATTCAACTGGCCATATTAAAAGAGGTTGCTCATTTTTGTAATGAGAACGGTATAGTCTATTTTCTCTGCGGAGGAACCTTATTGGGCGCTGTCAGACATAAGGGATATATACCATGGGATGATGATATTGATATTATGATTCCAAGACCCGACTATCAAAGATTGATAGCTCTTTTTAAATCTGCTGATTTTAAGTTATTTCACCATAACCTTGTTGCGGGATATAATAATCCCTTTGTTAAGATTGGAGATATGGGGACAAAGTCTTCAGGATTAGGTATTAAGGGGTATGAGATCGGCGTAAATATTGATGTTTTTCCTGTGGACGGATTCCCGGATTCCTTAAGGAGATCAAAGATTCATATTAATAAAATAAAATTCTATAGAGGCTTACTGTTTTCAGAATATGCGGGTCCCAAAAAAGAGAGGTCAATGATAAAATCTTTATTTTCAGTCCTTTCTAAAATCGTTTTGCGATTTTTATCAAAAAGGAGTTTGTTAGAAAAGATAACTGAGATAAGCAAAAAGTATGATTTCAAGAACTCTTCCAGGGCCGGCATTGCAGTTTGGGGCTATGGCGCTCGTGAGATCTGCCCAATAGTTGTTTTTGAGAAACAAATTGATGTGCTTTTTGAAAATCATTATTTCAAAGCTCCCAAAATGTATGATACTTACCTCTCGAATGTATATGGTAATTATATGGAACTGCCCTCTTCTGAAAAAAGAATTGCTTCTCACGATGAGCGTTATTTTAAGATTCTGGATTCTTAATTCGGTGGTTTTATTATGATCAGGCTATAGATGGCTTATCCTCAATTTTATTATCTTTTTTATGCAGGATTTTTGTTGCTTTTGCTTCCCTATTTCCTGTTCCGGGGACAAAAGACCAATAGGACCCTTTCCATAACCTTTAGCGTTCTCCTGATTGTAGTAGTTTCCTGCTATTTTGGCTTAAGAGGTTCTTATGGTTCAGATACCGATAATTATCTTGCCTCTTACCGGAATGTGTCTCAATTTAGTTTTCTTAAAGATTATCTCGCCTATATTGGGAATACAGATATCTTCTTTTATTCAATCTTTTACCTACTCTACCCTCGTATTCCCTTATCCATTTTTTTTTGTTTTATTCCCTTTCTGTTCTTGGGAAGCTATATTCTTTTGGCCTCCAATTGGTATAAGGAAGAGTTATTCCCTTTGCTGGTCTGCCTCGTTGGTTTATTCTTTGTTTTTCAGTTGGGTACTAACATTATCCGGAGCGCTTTTGCCTTAGCCTTATTTTTTTTGTTCTTACATTTTAGGGAGGGTAAGAGGAAAATAGCCTGGCTTTTCTTGTTGTTGGCAATACTCAGCCATATAACGATTTTGATTATGGTAATCGCTTATTTTTGTTCCCGGATTATTAAACAGACCTGGTTGTATTATTGTATCTGGGGGATAGCGCTGTTGTTAGCAGTATCTCAGATTGGTATTCTGGATATCCCGGTTATAAAAAGTACTGTTGGAGATTCCGAAAAATTCAGGGTTTATTTAAAAAATACTTTTGGCTATCGTACTGGATTTAGATTAGATTTTACTCTTTTTAATTTCATATTTGTCCTTTTAGGCTACTTCGCCTACAGGAGGAGGCATACCCCTTTTTATTTCCGCATGTATTTGTTGCTTGGAAGTATATTTTTGTTGTGGTATCAGCTGCCTTTTTCAGATAGAATCGGACTGTATTCCTGGCTTTTTATTCCCTTTATTGTAACGGACTTTTCCAGGATGAACCTGTTTAAAAACAGGCATATAAATTATTGGGTCTTCTATTTTTTCACCCTTTTTCTGGGGCTGATCTCTGTCTTTTTGATTTCCAAATCCTGAACGGATATATTTATAACCGGGAGAAGAAGATAAAATAACAAAATATCTTAAAGAATTAGGTACTTAAGTCTCGTTAACTGTTTATTCGTTTAATGTTTCATCACTACGCGGCTTCATGAGAGAACCTCCTTTACCAACCTTTTGTCCCTGCCCGCCGTACAAGACTTTGGTCTTCGGCGGCCAAAGCCTCTGGCAACGGCTCGCAAGCGGGGCTATGCGACTATTTAAGTGCCATTAGGCACAAAAGGTCGATAAAAAGCAGAATAACCTCCCGTTAAGTGCCGTAGGCACTTAACATTGACAGCCTGAAACTATGAAATATCCAAAAACGGGTTTTAAATGGGTAATTCTATAATCTTATACTGTATTCCTGGCTCAAAATGTCAAAAAATTATAAAACGTTATGAAATTTAAATTTTTTTTGGTAGCGTTGTTATTCCTCTGTTTGGGGATACAACTTCCCGCGATATCCCAGAAGTCTCATACTGACGATACGCGTATGGTACAGGCAATGATTGATAAGGCAGCTCCGCATGCGGTAGTAGATGGAGGTAATAAATTATATAATGTATCTTCCTTATATCTAAAATCAAACATGACGTTAAAGAATTTTAGATTTATTGAATTGCCTTCGGATAAGAACTTTAATGCCGTCCTGAATATAATAGGCAAAACTTCCATCCCTTCAGATTCGCAGTTTCTTATTAAGGACCCTTCAAATATAATTCTTGAAAATATTATTGTTGATGGTAACCGGATAAGTCAAACCCAAATTAACACTCAAAAAGAAGATGGAGGCAGACACGGCATTCGGATTATTGGGAAAGCTGCCAATATCCAAATTTTAAATTGTAAAATTAATAATTGTGCTACGGATGGGATTTGCTTTTTTAGTTTGAGCGGTCACTCCGGTAGCCAGACTGACCTGCCGTTTAAAAATATACTGATAAAAAATACAATTTGTGATAGTAATCGGAGACATGGTATGTCGATGGATGGGGTGGACGGACTCAAAATAATAAATTGTTATTTTAATAATAACGGCCTTAACCTGCCTGGTGTAGAACTTACCGAGGCCAACAAGACGGAAGGAAAAACAGGTGCTTCGGTTTCTTATGGAAAGGGGCTATTAGTTAATTATGGAAATGGGATTGATTTTGAAGGTTATGGGCCAGGGTCCAGAGTGACTCATATTCAAATCAGCGGTTCACAATTTTTAGCAAATGCCAGGCAGGGGATCTTATTTCTTGACAAAGCCTTGGGAAAGAATTTTTTGCCTAGAGACTATATTGAAATTTCGGGATGCTCGTTAGATTACGGTTTAGCTAAAAAGAAGAATGAAAAAGCAGCCCTGTCTTTTGTGGGAAGTGGGAGTGGTTATGTTTATTCAAATATCTCGCTTCAGAATAACTCATTTGACGGCTATGTGATTTTACGCTTTACATCGAAGGCTCAATGTTTAGAAAATACGTATGTGACGCCTCCCAACAGTAAGTATGCCGTAATTCTGGTTAACAGTTCAAATATTGAATTTAAAGGAAAAAATACCAATAAAATAAGTAAAAAGATTTATACTCATCTGTCAAATTATAACGTAATAAAATAATGATCACCATTGGGCTTCCTGTTTATAATGCGGAGGACTATATTGAGTTTGCCATTAAATCTATTTTTGCACAAAGCTTCGAAGACTGGCGACTGATTATTATTAATGACGGTTCCACAGACCAAAGCGACCAGTTGATTCGACCTTTTCTCCGGGATGAAAGAGTAAAATATATGAAATTGGAGAATAAAGGATTAATTACCCGTTTAAATGAATTAACCCGGTTAACCACCACCCCATATTATGCAAGAATGGACGCGGATGATGTGATGCATCCCGACAGGCTTCGGCTACAGGTGGAATTTTTAGAAGCCCACCCGGATGTGGATGTCGTGGGGTCTGATGTGATCTCTATTAATGAAAATAATGATATTGTTGGATTAGAAATTGCCGGAAGGACTTTTACGACCAGGGATGTCTTATTCAGGAACCCCCTTATACACCCTTCTTTAATGGGGAAAACCAGTTGGTTTAAAAAATATCCATACGATGAGCGGTTTAGGCGTGCGGAGGATAAAGAATTATGGATAAGAACCCATCGGGCTTCTTCCTTTTATAATATCCCGGAACCACTTTTATTTTACAGGGAGGGAAAGGTAAGTATTCCAAATTATATCAGTACACACAGAACATTAATGAAGATATATCATGAATATAGATATTTATTTCCTAATGATAAAGCGTATTATCTTCTTTTAATGAAAAGTAAGATGAAACTCTTAGCCTATCAGATTTTTGGGCTTTTTAATTTACAGAATATCCTGGTGAATACAAGATCAACTAAACTAACTGATCTCCAAAAAGAAACCTACGAGAAGGTTATTGAGGAAATAAAAGAGTAAAGAGATGGGAAAGAAAATATTCTTTGTAGGAAATACGGCTTGGAGCATGTATAACTTCCGGTTGGATGTCATAAAGGCTTTGAAATATCTTGGGCATGAGGTTACCGTGGTGGCCCCTGAAGATGGATGGGAGAAACATATTATAGAGTCCGGAATCCCGTTTATCCCTATACAGATTGATAATAAAGGAACTTCTCCTTTCAAAGATTTAAAGCTATTATATTGTCTTTTATCAATATATAGAAAGAACAAACCTGATCTGATATTCCATTATACAATAAAGCCTAATATTTATGGTTCTCTTGCTGCACGTTTATGTAAAATTAAAAGCATCGCTTGTGTTACCGGAGCCGGCAGCGTTTTCATTAAGAATAACCTGGTGACAAAAGTGGTGATCTGGCTTTTTCGTTTTTCTTTTAGGTTTCCCTCTGAGGTTTGGTTTCTTAACCAGGAAGATAAAGATTTATTTAGACGATATGGTTTGGTTAGTAACAAACAGATGAGACTCTTACCGGGTGAGGGTATTGATATAGTAAAATTTCAAAACCGGGAAGGCCATAATGCAGAGAAGAGTAATAATCTGGTGATCTTGTTCGTTGGCCGGCTATTATGGGATAAAGGGGTAGGAGAATTTGTTGAGGTGGCAAGAGCAATAAGAAAAAAATGGCCTCATGTGCATTTTAAGCTTCTTGGATTTTTAGATGTACAAAACCCTTCTGCTATTTCAAAGGAACAAATGAATCAATGGGTTTCAGAAGGAATTGTCACCTATTTAGGAGTTTCTAAAGATGTAAGGCCTGCCATGTTGGAAGCGGATTGTGTCGTTTTGCCTTCTTATAGAGAAGGTCTACCCAGAACGTTATTGGAAGCAGCATGTTTGGAAAAGCCTGTTATTACAACTGATGTACCTGGCTGTCGAGAGGTGGTGGAAGATGAAATTACCGGCTTCTTATGTCGGCCCAAAGATGCCAGGGACTTACAGGAAAAAATAGAAAAGATGATTCGCGTTGGAAAATTAATTAGAAATGAAATGGGAAAAGCAGGTAGAAGGAGAGTTAGAGAAAAATATGAAATGAAGATTATTATTGAAAAATACAAGGATACTATAAACGTCTATGGATAATAATATACCCTCCTCTATTTCTCCAATACCACTTCTTCTTCTGATCCCTTCAATAACTTCCGGTCTGCCACTTGTTTTATATGGGTTGGTACGACTTCCCTTTTCAATTCCTTATTTACAAAAGGCTTTACGTGTAACCTGGAGAGCAATACCATTCCCCGGGCTTTGCTTTTTCTCTTTCTCAGTATAATCATGAGGATGCCGGTTAAAAGGATGGCGGCCCCGATGGTGAGTACTACAAACAGGTTGGGATTTACATCCTTCATGAAATAAGCCAGGCCGATAAAAAAGAGGTTTACCAGGCATAAGGTGATTGTGGCCTGACCGTGGCTAAGACCCAGGTCCAATAGTTTATGATGGATATGTCCGCGGTCTGCAGCGAAGGGAGATTTTTTTCTTAAAACCCGGATGGTAAAGACACGCAGGGTGTCAAACAGGGGGATAATTAAAAAGGCGATGGCCACGACCGGGTGGTGATGAAACAGGCTTTCTGCCCTGTTTGTTCCTCCTGTTTGTACAAAAAGGAAGGTGAAGGCGGCCATCAGATAGCCGATACACATGGAGCCGGTATCTCCCATGAAAATCCGTGCAGGCGGTTTGTTGTAGATTAAGAATCCGCCCAGAGCGCCGGCCAGGGCCATCGTTCCAACAAACATGTTAAACCGGCCGTTAGTCCAGAAAATAAGGCTGAAGGTGAGCGAGAGCAGAAACCCCAAACCTCCTGCCAGTCCGTCTATCCCGTCAATTAGATTGAAAGCGTTGATGAGGAGTACCACGGCAAAAATGCTGATCAGAATGGAGGTAAGGATAGGAAGATGATGAATCCCCAGAATACCGTAAAGATCGGTAAGCCTGAATTTTCCCGGTATAACCAGTATAGCCGCAGCAAGAAGCTGGCCGCTGAATTTTTTCAGTGCAGGCAGGGGGACCAGGTCATCCTTAATACCGATAAATAATAAAACAAAGGCACCCACAACCAGATATTGAAAACGGGCAATCTCCGGGCCCGGTTCGGGTACATCTGCCCACCCCAAAAAAGCAATCAGAAAAGCAGAAAGAATAGCAATTCCTCCCAAGTTGGGGATATACTTCCGTTCCCCCTTCCGGCCGCCCGGCTTATCGTATAACCGCTTGATGCGGGCTACTTTTATAATGGCGGGAATAGCATATACAGCAATTCCCATTGCTGTTAGGAAGCTAAAAATAGCTAAAATAGAGTTGTTCATCTCAGGCTCTTGATTTTAATTTCCGACCGATTACAATTCCCTTCCCCCTGATTAATAGTAGGGCAAAGGTAACTTAATTTTCGGTTCATAGATAGATACCTCTCATTTAAATTTTGTTACCCTGCCTGAATCTGCTATAAAAAGCAGCCTGCCTGCCACTTGCCGTTCATATTCTTTTTTTAGGTTCCTTCCTCTTTTGATCCCAAGAACAGACCCTTCTGCCAAGGCACGTCAGTCCAACAAAACACGTCCTGACGTAAAAGATTTTCCGCTGTTCCCGCTGATTTTACAGATTATAAAGTCAACTTCTGCCTTTACCCCTGCCTTTTCCGGCCGGCAGGTGCATAATCTCCGGGAGATAATGGCCAGACCTTCCTACTTAACTTTACATCAGATAAACCCCGCCCGCAACCTCTATTCGACTTCCTGTTTTTCGCTTCTTCCTCTGAACTTTCCCTCAACAGATGAAGTTTTGACAAAAATTAGGCCGGATTATGACAATTGTAGCCAAAAATTATAAACATAAACAGTACATTCTCTAATGATTAATTTAAAAAGTTAGATTTAATCAAAAAGCGAGCCGGTAGAAAGGTTGCTTTTTTAACAAAATTTTGTCAGTAACATCAATACCCCTAACTTGCAACCTCTATCAACCAAATGTTTTATCATGAAAAAAGCGTTACTATCGCTTACTATCCTGTTAGTGAGCTGCTCCTTCGTCTTCGCACAGGAGCATACCGTTAGCGGAACGGTAACCGACCCGGAGGGTACAGGAATCCCCGGTATTACGGTTCAGGTGAAAGGAACCAATACAGGTACGGCTACCAATGTAAACGGTCATTATGAACTTTC